>JAGQOS010000284.1 GCA_020427265.1 Planctomycetales bacterium | reverse complement strand
GTGGTAACATGTACGCCCACGGCCTGGGTGCAATCGCCCTGTGCGAAGCGTATGCCATGACCAAGGACGGCGGCTTAGCCGGGCCTGCCCAGTCGACGCTCAATTTTATTGTTACGGCGCAGGACCCCGTAGGCGGCGGTTGGCGTTACTCGCCGCGGCAACCCGGCGACACGTCGGTGGTTGGCTGGCAGTTGATGGCCCTCAAGTCTGGGCACTTGGCTTATTTGAACGTGCCGCCCATTACGATCGCCAAGGCCTCGAAGTTCCTCGATTCTGTTCAGACTGATAGCGGTTCGGCTTATGGCTACGCTACCCCGGGCGGCGGCAACGCCACCACGGCCGTTGGTTTGCTTTGCCGTATGTACCTTGGCTGGAAGAAGGACGAACCGGCGCTGCAGCGCGGCGTGGAAAAAATGGCCAAAGCGGGACCGTCGAATAGCGACTGCTACTTCAACTATTACGGCATGCAGGTGATGTTCCAGGCCAGTAACGGCGGGCAGGAAGGTCCGCACTGGAAGGATTGGAACAACAAGTTGCGCGATTTCTTGGTCAACAGCCAGGGCAAAGAAGGTACGGAAACGGGTAGCTGGTTCTTCAAAGGCGGCCACGCCAACGAGGCTGGTGGACGGCTCTACTGCACTGCCATGTCGGCCATGACATTGGAAGTCTATTACCGGCATATGCCGATCTATGCCAAGGCGGCCGTCGAAGAAGACTTCCCGGACTGATGCCCGCGCAGCATCGCCAAGCCATTCTTACCCAATGCGTCGACCTTAGAATTCGTCGGCGCTGACCGCGTCCTCGCCGTAGAGCGGCAAGTACCGGTAATACACTTCAAGATTCAGGGTCGCCAACGCGGTATCGAAGAGCCGCCCCGCCACGTTGGTTTTCGGGTCGTCGAACGACCAGCTTCCCGCTTCATGACCGTCGAGCGACTGACTCGCGATCAAGTGCTCGCGCAGTTCTTCGTTCCACGCTGGCCAGTCGCGATGATTCAAATGATGTAGCACCTGGGCAGCATAGTAATTGAAGTACATGTTGTTCTTCGACGGGCCTGCATTCGCCAGACGATCCGCGCCGCGCACCAGTTCCGCATGGCTCGGCGGCCAGCCGAGATACATGCGGCAGAGCAGCCCGATGGCCGTTGTGGTCGATTCCGTGCCCGGCGTCTGATAGCCGTAGGCAGCGCCGTAATCTTCCTGCACCTGATCGAGAAAGTGCGAAGTCGCCAACAGCGTTGGCGATCCCACGCGAAGCCGGGCCAACTGCCCGCTGCGCAAGGCCATTAACTGCCATCCAGTACTGGTGATGTCACCTGGTTCGCCAGGATAGTACCGCCAGCCGCCCTCGGGATGCTGAGCCGACGCGATGAAATCAAGCGCCGGCTGGGCAATGCTCGCCAGCAATCGGTCGTCGGTCATCGAGTACGCTTCGCACAGGGCGATTGTGGCCAATCCTTGCGCGTACATCGTGCCTTCCTGCAGATCGACACCTCGCCGCGTTTCGACAGCTCGCCCCGTCAGGTAATAGATTCCCTGCTGCACGGTTCGCTGGTATTCGCCAGTCTCGTGTGTATATCCAGCGCCTAGAAACGGCAGCAACGCCAAGGCGGTCGACGCGGTCGACGACCCGATCGTTCCCGGATCGCGGCAGGCGCCGCGGCAATGCGCATGCTTCGTGTGGTCGAAGCGCCAACTACCATCGGGCATCTGGTGGGCCATCAACCAGCGCAGGCCACGCTCGACGGCCGCTTCGCTCTCCGGCGTGCCGCCAAATCGCGACGCGAGATCAGCGCGCCGGCCCGGGACGCGCCCGCCGAGCCCGCCGCCGGTAGGAGCGATTGGCTGCAGAAGCTTCGTCGGCGACAAACCTGGAGCAGGGGCAGGGCGCCTTGGCAACCAATCCGCCTGCGACGGGTCCACCAGGTCGACTTCCGGGTGCGGCACATCAACAACAATCGGCGACGTGGGTCGCACTGCGGGCTTTACAACAACAGTGGGCTGCTCGAAGGTAACAGCAACATTCAAAGGCTCGTTGTCCGCCGCCGGATCGGAAAACGAGCAGATCAGTTCGGGCGGCGAAAGCGCGACATGTTCCTTCAAGACCCAAACCGCCAGCACGACAAGCAACCAACCATGTGCGACCGCGCTCACGCACCAGGCCGGCAACTCAGCCTGACGCCACATGGGGCTCAAAACACGTTCGGCATTAGCCGCCTTTTCGACGTCGAGACTCGAAGGCCGTGTGGTCGGGTTCAATACCGGATCGGACAACTGGCCAGTCGTGTGCGCCAGGGACGCATCGAGATCGAACGTCGAGTCGGAGGACGCGTAACGCATAGAGACAAAAAAGAAGAGAGTCACGAGAAGCAGAGGGCGAAACCGCCTACTTCCATGATACTCACGCCCACTGCGAACACATCGAATTGCCAACCGTCTGCGCGGAATTTTCCGATTGTAACGAAACCGCTGCCGCCGTCTTCCCGCCTATCCAGCGTCGCGCAACATGGCGGCGAACTCCGCCTCAGTCAGGAAAGTCTTCGTCGACGGCCGCCTTGGCGTAGATCGGCATATGTCGATAGTACACTTCGAGTGTCATGCAGGCCAACGCGGTGCAAAACAGCCGCCCGCCCGCTTTGCTGCTATGTCCGCCGGCCACAAACCAACTACCCGTTTCCGCGCCGCTCTTATCCTGAGTTGCGACAAGCCAATCTCGCATCTCAGTGTTCCATTTGCGCCATAGCGGCCCTTCGCCACTGGTCGCATGAAAGAGCACCTGGGTGGCATAGTAGTTGTAATAGAAGTCGCTTTTTGAAGGCCCACGCTCGGCGAGTTTCGCCAGCCCGCGTTCCAGCGCGGGCTCGTCCTTCTTCCAACCAAGATACATGCGGCAGAGCAGGCCGATTGCGGAAGTCGACGCGCCATCGCCGGGCGTGGCATAGCCGTAGCCCGATCCGCTGTCGACCTGCACCGAGTCGAGAAATTTCGATGCCTTGGCCACGGTAATCGGCGGCACGTTCAAATACGCCAAATGCCCGCTCTTGAGCGCCATCAACTGCCAGCCAACCACCGAGGTGTCGCCGGGTTGGCGTGGCTGGTAGCGCCAGCCGCCACCGACGGGATCTTGCGCGGAAACAATGTAGTTGAGCGTCGACTGCGCCGGCCCGGCCAGTCCGCCGTCCTTAGTCATGGCGTAGGCTTCGCACAGGGCGATGGAGCCGAGGCCATGGGCGTACATCATGCCACCGTCGTTCAGCGCGCCGCCGGCTTGATCGAGCTTGATACCGCGCACCAGATAGGCAAGTCCGGCGCCGACGACGTTTTTATATTGGCCGTCTTTGTGCGTTTGCCCGGCGCCGAGCATCGGCAACAAGGCGAGCGCCGTTGCGCCGTTGCGCGATGGCTTCTCGCCAGGATTCTTCTGCGAACGTACGCCGGGGCCCTTGCGATGATCGAGATCCCAACCACCGTCGGGAAGCTGGTGCGCGGCGAGCCACTTCAAGGCCAGGGCGACGGCATTTTCGCTAGCGCGCGTGATGCCCACGGGGCCGAACTCGCCCACTTTGTCGCGAATATCTCGGCCGCCGATTGGGCCGCTCTTGCCAGGTCCGCCGGGCGGCGGTAGAGGTCCCGGCGAACCACCGGGGAAATGCTCAATAATAGGCGTATCAAACGGGCCCGGCAGTTCGGGAAGCGGAGGATTCGGATCGATGGGAAGATCGATGTCCGGACCTTTGGGCGAGATCGGCGGCAAGCTAGCAGGCGTGAGCACGGCATCTTTGATTTGGATTGGCGGCTGTAAAATGTCCGGTAGTTCGGTCGGGATGTCCTCGGGTTCACTCTCAAAAACTTCCAACAGCACACTCGCCGGCGGGAGTTGTGCCGGCAGCATCCACAGCGCCAAAACCAGCAGCAGGCAAAGATGGACAATCAGACTCGTGCCCCAACTGGGCAAATCCTCGAACCATGCGCGCACCATGAGCGCGGTCTCCTTACGCTGGGCAAATCGGCTTCGCCTATCGGCGAGGCGTTTCGCAGTCGGAATTAGCGAAAACTGAGGGGAACTGACGACTCATTCGCCGGGCAACCGGCCAATTATTCCCGCCCTTGCCGAATTTCACGCCTTTCTGGCCCGCGAAGCCCCCTGGCTCAATCGCGGTGCGGGCGATACAATCAGCAGTTTCGGTGGGCAAGCCTTCGCTTTGCCGACGCACTTCAGTATTGACCGTCGCGGATCCGCGCCGCGATCAACCATACGACTGGGAGAACGACGCCATGGCCAAGGGCGGCAAAAAGAAGAAGGTAGAAGTCGTGCATTTGGTTTGCGATGAATGTGGTGACTACAACTACACGCTGCGGCGCAAATCCGGCAGCGAAAAGCTGCGGCTAAAGAAATATTGCCCGCGCTCGCGTAGCCACACACTGCACGTCGAGAAGAAGAAATAGTCGGTCTTGCGATTTAGTTGGCGGGGAGATTCTCCGTCGCGCTTTCGCGACCGCCCAGCAAGGACGGCCATGGCCAAACTCTGGCGGATCCAACCCTTCGACTGCGATCGCGTGCGTCAACTGGAACGTGCGGCCGGACTGCCCAGCGTCGTGGCGCAGCTTCTCATTGCCCGCGGCATCGAAGACCCGACCGAAGCACGTGAATTTCTCGACATCAAACTTTCCGGCCTGCGCGACCCGCGAACGCTGCCCGGCGTTGCCGAGGCGGCCCAGCGATTGGCCGCTGCCATCGCCAACAAGAGACGCATCCTCATCTACGGCGATTACGATGCCGATGGCATGACAGCAACGGCGATCCTGTTGCGGTGCATGCGATTGCTGGGCGCCAATGTTGGTTTCTATGTTCCCAATCGTATGGAAGACGGCTACGGTCTTTCCTGCGAGTCGCTGCAACGCCTCGCGGCGGAGGGCACGCAGGTCGTGGTCACGGTCGACTGTGGCATCACGAGTGTGACCGAAGCGGAAACGGCGCGGGCGCTCGGCCTCGAACTGATTGTTACCGATCATCACGAAATGGCGGCGCAATTGCCGGCCGCCGATGTGCTCGTTCATCCGGCCTTGCCCGGAGGCAACTATCCCTTTACCGGGCTGTGCGGCGCGGCCGTGGCGTTTAAATTGGCCTGGGCCTTGTGCCAGGAAGTTTCGCAATGCGAGCGCGTTCCCGAACGCATGAAGCGATTTCTGATGTCGGCCGTGGGGCTGGCCGCCTTGGGTACAGTCGCCGACGTAGTTCCACTGCTCGACGAAAACCGTATTCTCGTGCGCTATGGGCTGCATTACTTGAAGCAGGAACCCTATGCCGGTGTGCTCGCGCTTATGCGTTGCAGCAAGCTCGACGGCAAAGAATATCTCAAGAGCGAAGACGTTGCCTTCTCGCTCGCTCCGCGACTGAACGCCGCTGGCAGATTGGGCCAGGCGCCGCTGGCCGTGGAACTGCTGACGACCGATTCGCTCGAACGCGCTGAAGAGTTGGCCTCGTTTTTGGCCGAATTGAACGAACGCCGCGTCAGCCTGGAGCGAAGCGTTTATTTGGCGGCGCTCAAGCAAGCACAGGATGAATTCGACCCGCATGGCGATCCGGCCTTGGTGTTGGCCGATCGCGGGTGGCATGCTGGTGTCATCGGTATTGTGGCCGGACGCTTGGCCGAGAAGTTTCATCGTCCGGTTGTTGTGGTCTCGCTGGATGAATTAGGAGTTCAACCGGCCACCGGCTCCGCGCGCAGCGTGCCGGGCTTTGCGCTGAACGAAGCATTTGCAGCTTGCGACGAGCATCTGATTGGACATGGCGGACATCAAGCAGCGGCTGGAATGCGCGTGAGCGAAAAGAATCTATCGGCATTTCGAACAGCGTTTTGTGAATACGCCGCTGCGGAGATCTCGGCGGCCGATCGCGTGGCCGAACTCTGGATCGACGCCGAAACACCGCTTTCGACGCTCAACTTGCAAACCGTTTCCCAGATTGAACAGCTAGCCCCCTTTGGCCAGGCCAACCCGCGTCCGGTGCTGTGCACGTCGGATGTCCGCTTGACCGAACCGGCGCGCAAGATGGGCGCCGGCGACCGCCATGTATCGATGAATCTGGAACAACACGGCATCCAGATGCGCGCGGTCGCATTCGGGCGCGGCGAATGGGCCGACGCACTCGCCCAAGTAACGGGTCCTTTCTCCGTTGCGTTTCAACCCATGATCAACGACTTTCGCGGCCGCCGCTCCGTCGAACTACACTTGACCGACTGGAAAGCAAAAACACCGGAACACGTCGCCCAAGCCCGTTGAACACGATCTCTGAGTGTTCCAGGGCACTTGCTCGCCGGAACACCCTCTGGCGCGGCAAGAAGGCGTTTGGGCAAGCCGCGTCCTTCCCTCCCTGGCTTGAGTCCAGCGAAAGCGTTGGAACCTCGGTTCAAGACGGCTCATTCCAGGTTGACCGGCTGGCAACCCCAGGTAGAATATCGGTTTCCGATTTCCTAGAAATCGGGCAGTAGCTCAGCCTGGT
>JAGQOS010000283.1 GCA_020427265.1 Planctomycetales bacterium | reverse complement strand
CGAGTCTTACGCGGCCTGCTCAAGCGAATCGACCGAAAGATAAAAGCGAGTGGCGTCATCGACTAGCCGGCAAACGGCTCGCTACTGCGAAAACTACACGCTGCAACACGATCGAGGCGAATTATGTCGGAGTTGGAAAAACGTATTGTAGCCGACCTTTCCGCTCAGGTGGCGCTGGTCACTGGGGCTTCGCGCGGTATCGGCAAGGCCGTGGCCCTGGCGCTGGGCAAGGCGGGGGCGAAGGTCGCCTGCGTTGCTCGCAACGCCGACAAGCTCAAAGAAACGGTCGACGAAATCGTCGCTGCCGGCGGAACGGCCGCAGCCTTCACTTGCGACGTAAACGACGGCAAGCTCGTTTCGGAGATGGTCGACGTGGTGAAGGAGAAGTGGGAGCGGATCGACATACTGGTCAACAATGCCGGCGTAACGCGTGACACGCTGTTGCCGCGCATGTCGGATGACGAATGGGACGACGTGCTCAATACGAACCTGCGCAGCGTCTTCTTGCTCACCCGGGCCGTTTCGCTCGTGATGATGGGGCAGCGGTATGGCCGGATCATCAATATGTCGAGTGTTTCGGGGCTGATGGGCAATCCCGGGCAAGCGAATTATTCGGCTTCGAAGGCGGGCCTGATCGGCTTTACCCGCACGGTGGCCAAAGAATTGGGCAAACGTAAGATCACATGCAACGCGATCTGTCCCGGGTTTATCGCCACCGAAATGACCGCGGCATTGGGGCCGGCGCTCGAAGACGAAGTCAAGAAACGCGTTCCCGCCAAGAGGTTAGGCCAGGCCGAGGAGATTGCCGACGCCGTGCTTTACCTGGCGAGTGGGTCGGCGTCGTACATTACCGGGCAAGTGCTCACGCTCGACGGCGGTCTGACTTGCTGATATCTCTGGGCCTTTGGCCATGGTTCTGCAAACGGCGTAGACAGGCTGTTTCAAAATCGTTATACCTTGACCCTTCTTGTGGAAATCCTCTATTTTAGAGCGGTTTGCAGTAATTGGCAGATGCACGTCGCGTGGGTCATGAAGTCACCCTGATGCGGCGTTTTTTTGAATCAAGTTGGCTTTGGCTTAAAGGGAGGAGCTGAAACGTGCCCTCGATTGAAGAAAGAGTGGTCGATATTGTTGCGGAACAACTCGGTGTCGACAAAGAAAAAATCACGACGGAAACTTCGTTCGTAAACGATTTAGGCGCCGATTCGCTGGACACGGTCGAGCTGGTCATGGAACTGGAAGAAGAGTTTGACATTACGATTCCCGACGATGCCGCCGAGAAGATTCAGACGGTCGGCGAAGCGGTCGAGTTCATCAATCAGAACTCGCAGTCGTAGTCCGTTCCCCGCTGCTCACCTCACGACGAATCCCTAGATACTGACTTCCCATGAAACGTCGGGTCGCTGTTACTGGACTCGGGGCCGTTACCTCGCTTAGCTGTCAGGTCGAAGACCTGTGGAAACGCGTACTGGCGGGTGAAAGCGGGATCCACGAGCTGAAGATTTTCGATACGTCGGATTTCAAGGTCCATTTCGGTGGCGACGTCTACGATTGGGCGCCGGACGCCTATATCGAAGCCAAAGAGCAGAAGCGGCTCGATCGCTTTAGTCAGTTTGCCTTGGTAGGCGCGGCCGACGCAATCACCGAATCGGGGCTCGATTTTTCCCAGGAAGACCCTTTCCGTTGCGGCGTTGTGCTCGGATCGGGGATCGGCGGGCTGAGCGAAATTGAAGCGCAGCATTCGCGGCTGCTCGAAAAGGGACCCGACAAGGTTTCGGCGTTCACGATTCCGAAGTTGATGGTCAATGCCGCCAGCGGGCATATCTCTATCCGCTACGGAATGCGGGGGCCGAACTATGCGGTCGCCACGGCTTGCGCCAGCGCGGCCAATGCGATTGGCGAAGCATTCAAGTCGATTCAGTACGACGACGCCGATATCATGATCACCGGCGGCACCGAGGCGGCCATTACACCGATGGGCGTGAGCGGCTTCTCGAATTTGCGGGCGCTCTCGACTCGCAACGACGATCCGCCGCGCGCGAGCCGGCCGTTCGATGCCGGTCGCGACGGTTTCGTGCTTAGCGAAGGCGCCGGGATTCTCGTGCTCGAAGAAATGGAGCATGCCAAGGCTCGCGGCGCGATGATTTACGGTGAAATGCTCGGCTACGGCGCCAGCGCCGATGGCGGCCACATCACCCAGCCCGATGCCGAAGGCACCGGGGCGGCCCGCGCCATGGAATGCGCCCTGCGCGATGCGGCGCTTGATCCCAGCGAGATCGACTACATCAATGCTCATGGCACCAGCACGCCACTCGGCGATCAGGCCGAAACGGTCGCGGTGAAACGCGTCTTCGGCGACGCGGCGCGTCGGCTTTCCGTCTCGAGCACCAAGAGCCAACTGGGCCATTTGCTGGGCGCCAGTGGCGGTGTCGAACTCGTGCTCTGCATGTTGGCGTTGCGCGATCAGGTTTGCCCGCCCACAATCAATCTCGAAACTCCCGACCCGGCGTGCGATCTCGATTACACGCCCAACGAGCCGCGCCGCCGCGAGATTCGCGCCGTCATGAGCAACAGTTTCGGCTTCGGCGGTCATAATGCGTCGTTGATTGCCGGCTTGGTGCGCTGAGCCTTTTGCTCTGCATTGAGAAACTTGGGCCGGTTCCGCCGCTTTCACTCGGGCATTCGCCCGCACGACGCTGTCATGCTGGCGCAACCCCGACGCAACCTGCGCCCTTCAGTCCGGTTGAGCTCGATATCGTTGTCGAACTTGTCGGAAAGCGCGCATCGCCCTTGTCGTGATATCCGACCCTTCCTATACTCCGCCGCGATTTACGCCAATTTCAGTGAGCAAGGAGGCTCTCGGATGTTGCACCGTCTCATCCTCGTGCTGGTATTCTCGATTCTCATCACGCCGTTCGCGGAGGCGCAAGACCCAGCCGGCGCCGATCGCCCCGGCTGGCGCACGCCAGGCAATGAAACGCCCCGTGTTGCGGCCAACCCAGGCCAGGAACCGCTGCGCGGAGTTCCCTCGGGTGAGCGGCAAACTATCGCACGCGTGACCAAAGGCGCCGGTTCGCTGCCGAATGAACATGGTCAGGTCTGGCGCGAATACGACATTTCTCCGTACACTCTGCGGGTCACGACGACGAACCAGCCCGAGCAGGCCATCGTCGATTGGATTTTGCGAGAAACGGGTTACGAGACCTGGCACTCCGAGCCGCTGGGGCTGTTGAGCGCCAATAGCCGCACGTTGCGCGTTTACCATGTGCCCGAGATTCAGTCGATCGTTGCCGAAATTGTCGACCGCTTTGTAAACACCGAAGCCGAAACGCAAGCCTTTGGCTTACGGATTGTGACCGTGGGAAATCCGAATTGGCGCGCGCAGGCGCTTCGCCTGATGAAGTCGGTTCCGGTGCAATCGCAGGGCGTGCAAGGTTGGCTGATGGCCAAAGAAGACGCCGCGCTGATGCTAGCCGAAATGAGTCGACGGACCGACTTTCGCGAGCACAGTTCGCCGAATCTGCTAGTGAACAACGGGCAGTCGGTCGTGATATCGACGCTACGAAACCGGGCCTATGTCAAAGGCGTATTGCCGAGCCAGGGTAACTGGCAGGGCTTCGAGCCCGAAATGGGCCAGCTCGAAGAAGGGTTCTCGCTCGAGTTCAATCCGCTCCTCGGCCTCGACGGCCGTACGGTCGACGCCGTCGTGAAGTTGCAATTGAACCAAATCGAAAAGATGGTCCCGGTCATGCTCGACATGCCGATCGCGACCGCGCCGGCGCAGCGCATGCGGGTGGAAGTTCCGCAAATGACCAGCAGTAACTTGCACGAACGCTTTCGTTGGCCAACCGATCAGGTGCTGCTGCTCAGCATGGGCGTTGTGGCCACGCCGAATCCCGGAGGCTCGGGCAATCCTCTGACACAGGCCGCCCAAGTGTTGCCACTTCCCTTGCCGAAGGCTCCAGGCCGCGCCGATGCCCTGCTCTTTGTCGAGTGTAAGGGCAAGCTCAACGGCACGACCCTGGCGCCGGGCACCGCTTTGCGCAACTCCGGGAACTACCCCGGAAGGTACTAGCCGACACGCGCATTGACATGCGAGCGGCTGGTTCCGTGCGAGCGCGATCATTCGCCCCCGGCAAAAGTGCATGAACTCGTATGCGTCTCGCGTACGTTTCCCACGCTTCCCGTCCGACCACACCTCGACGACCTTCTCCCGGGCAGCTAAAATACCGGTTTGTCCGCCAAAAGGCTGCTTGCCGGTAATCGGGAGATCGGTGTCGCATGAGTTCCGCTTCAAATCGTCGTGTTGTGGTCACCGGCATGGGCTTGATTAGCCCCCTCGGCAATACGCCAGCCGAGCTTTTCGAAGCGTTGCTCGCCGGGCGCAGTGGTGTCGCTGCATTTTCCAGCCTGTCGCCAAAGAATTTGCCCACCAAGATCGCCGCGGAAGCGACCGACTTCGATGGCAAAATCGACGGCTTCGGCGAATTGCCCCCCGACGTCAAGAAGGCGATCCGCAAGGGCCTCAAGGTCATGTGCCGCGAAACGCAGATGGGTGTTGCCGCCGCCCAACGGGCAATTGCCGATGCAGGCTTCGCCGGCAGCGAACTTTCGCCAGAAAGAATTGGGTGCGTTTTTGGCTCCGACTACATGCTGACCGAACCCGATGAATTCTCCGACGGCATCAAGGCCTGTTGGGATGAGCAAGGTGTCTTCCAATCCGGACCCTGGGGCGATGAAGGGTTGCGGAAGATGACACCGCTTTGGCTGCTCAAGTACTTGCCTAACATGCCGGGTAGTCATATCGCAATTTTCAACGACCTGCGCGGCCCCAGTAACTCGTTAACGCATCGCGAAGCGGCCTCGAACTTGGCTATCGGCGAAGCCTTTTTCACCATCCAACGCGACAGCGCCGATTTGATGGTGGCCGGCGCCACCGGCACGCGCGTGCATCCGATGAAGGCGATTCATGCCTCGCAGAGCGAGCAACTGGCCCCCGGCGATGGCGACCCGGCCCAGGCCTCGCGCCCCTTCGACAAGAACCGTACCGGGATGGTGCTCGGCGAAGGCGCGGGAACCGTTGTGCTGGAAGAACTCGCTTCGGCCCAGGCTCGCGGCGCCAAGATCTACGGCGAGGTCCTCGCCGCGGCTTCCAGTACGGTTGCCGATCCCAATCTCATCGCCCATCGCGACCAGGCGTTGGCCAATGCCATGCGTCAGGTTTTTCGCTCGGCCGGAATCGACCCGGGCGATG
This sequence comes from Planctomycetales bacterium, assembly GCA_020427265.1. GTDB lineage: Bacteria > Planctomycetota > Planctomycetia > Pirellulales > JAGQOS01 > JAGQOS01. The sequence goes on along the minus strand of JAGQOS010000283.1, from coordinate 1,279 downwards.
TGGGGCACATTCACGCCCACGGGCTCAGTACAACAACGAGCGACCGCGAAGAGGCCCAGGCCATCGGCGAAGTCTTTGGCGCTGCCGCCAAGTCCGTGCCTGTGGTCGCCGCCAAGGCGAACTTTGGAAATCTCGGCGCCGGCAGCGGCGCGGTGGAATTCATTGCGTCGTGCATGGCCCTGGCGGAAGGAAAGCTTTTTCCACTCCTGAATTACGAATCCGCCGACGACCAATGTCCGATTGCTCCCGCGTTGTCCACATCGGGCCCAGGTGACACGTTCTTGAATTTGAGTGTCACTCCGCAAGGCCAAGCCGCCGCCGTTCTGGTGCGCCGCTACGCGGAGTAACGCCCAGGGGCTGTCTCGATTTGCATCCCGGAGACTGTCCCAATCTTTTGCGCAGCAAAAATGGGGCTGTCTCCCTCGGCATCTCCAACAAGCGCGCCAAACCGTCGCTCAATCCGCCTCATCCGGCCTTTCGATGCCATACTTCTCGCAATAGGCCGAAATCTCGGGCTCGATGGCCTGCCAGGCTTCTCGTTCCGCGGCCAGCGGATCGCGCAGGAAGGCCATGTCCTGTTCATACGCCTCTTCCAACTCGGGAAAGATCGCCGGCACGCACACAAGATGCACTACGAGGCATAGATACGCCGCGGCGCAACACGACCGATACGCCGCGCGCACGATTCCCGCCGCTCGCTCACCCGACGATTCCGCCTCGCGCCCTTCCCGCGCTCTTCCCCCGAACCATCGCGCGACGGCGATCAACCCGAGCGCCAACGGAATCGTGACATACGGCCCATAGCCAACAAGCCATTGTAGCCACGCGTACTTGAACGACCCGAGTGGGGCGTTGTAGGCGTCGGAGAGTTTTTTTGTAAAACTATTCTCCCACGCCTTATCGCCGGTCGGTTCGTAGACCCGTTGTCGCTCACCCTCCATCGTTCGAATTCGAGTGTTCGCGAGATTAGTTTCTCCTCGCGTCATTCGGTACTGCAAATTCGGTCCCAACTCGCGCCAGCCGCGTTCGGGAAAGAGTCGATAAACGCCTCCTCGCTCGGCAATTTGCGTGAACTGAATCAGCGCAGGAATCGCGACCAGGGGGAACGCGACGAGGGTTACCAACAGAAACAACCCGCGCAGGCTAATGCGCAGCCCGCGAGTCCAACGCGCCTTCACCGAAAAGAAAAGACAGGCCAGGACGACGATCGCAACCATCAACCAACCGGCGCAGGCGATTGGAAAGATGATGGACTGCTGCCCTTCTCGTTTTATCCATC
>JAGQOS010000282.1 GCA_020427265.1 Planctomycetales bacterium | reverse complement strand
TGCGCCTCTATGTGCTCGAAGTCGCTGCTCTAGCATTTGGTCTGATGACGCTGACCGGTCTGATCAGCGTCGTCGTGCGCCGTTTTTCCAACGTCAAGGTTCGCACGGTCACGTCAAAAACCGACTGGATCCTGTTCGGTATGCTCTTGGCTCAGACGGCAAGCGGTGTAGGCGTGGCGCTATTTTATCCCTGGGGCTCGTCGTGGTTCGCCACGAACCTGTCGCCTTATCTGTGGTCGATCTTCAAGCTCAGCCCCGATGTTACCTACGTTGCGGCGCTTCCCTTGTTGGTCAAGTTTCATATCGTTCTGGCCTTCCTGACGATTGGGTTCTTCCCCTTCACTCGGCTCGTACACGTCCTGGTCATTCCCAACCCTTACCTCTGGCGCAAACCGCAAGTGGTGCGCTGGTACGGTAAACGACCGAACGGATAAGCCATGGAAGTCCGCAACAAAGCCACCAGCATCAATCTGTTTTCGCTCAAGACGCCGCAGATGCGGGCGTTCCACATGACGTGGTTCGCATTCTTCCTGTGCTTTTTCGCGTGGTTCGGCATCGCGCCCCTGATGGCGGTTGTGCGCGAGGAGTTGAGCCTGACCAAGGAGCAGATCGGTAACACGATCATCGCTTCGGTCGCCATTACGATCGTCGCCCGATTGATCATCGGCTGGCTCTGCGACCGAATCGGCCCACGCCTTTCCTACACGTTTCTGCTGGTATTTGGTTCGATTCCCGTGATGGCGATCGGCTTGGCGCAAAGCTACGAGACGTTTCTGTTGTTTCGGCTCGGCATCGGCGTGATTGGCGCTTCGTTCGTCATCACGCAGTACCATACCTCCGTGATGTTCGCTCCAAACTGCGTGGGCACGGCGAACGCGACCTCGGCTGGTTGGGGTAACCTCGGCGGCGGCGTGACGCAGATGGTCATGCCGCTGGTGTTCGCCTTTTTCGTATGGCTTGGCTACGGCGATCCCGTTGCCTGGCGATTGTCAATGGTCGCGGCCGGTGGTGTCTGTTTCTTGACCGGCATCGCGTATTTCCTCTTCACGACCGACTTACCGGACGGCAATTTCAAGGAGTTGCGCGAAAGCGGCGAATTGGTGCGGACCGAAACGGGCAAGGGTTCGTTCTGGCTTGCCGCCAGCGACTATCGCGTGTGGGCCCTGTTCTTCGTCTACGCCGCTTGCTTTGGCATCGAACTGACTATCAACAACATCGCCGCCATCTACTACATGGACTATTTTGATCTGGGCCTGAAAACTGCCGGGCTGGTCGCCGGGCTCTTTGGCCTGATGAATATCTTCGCCCGCACGCTGGGTGGGTTTGTCAGCGACCGGTTCGTCCGCACCGGCGGCTTGAAGGGGCGAGTGCGGTGGCTGTTTATCGCGCTGTTTATCGAGGGAATTGCGCTGTTGCTTTTCTCGCAGATGCGCGTGCTGGCTCTGGCGATTCCCGCGATGGTTGTCTTCAGCTTGTTCGTGCAGATGTCGGAAGGCGCAACTTATTCGGTCGTTCCGTTTATCAATAAGAAGGCATTGGGATCGGTTGCTGGCATTGTCGGCGCGGGAGGCAACATGGGCGCCGTTTGCGCCGGTTTCCTGTTTCGTTCCGAGGACCTGACCTATCCCCAGGCGTTGATGATTCTGGGGGGACTGGTTTCAGCGTGCGCGTTCTGCGCCTTCGCGGTCCGGTTCAGCACGGAGGACGAAAAGGCGGCGGCGGCGGAATTCGATAAGGCGGTGGCCAAACGGCGCGAGGAACTGAAAGAACGAAAACCGCTGCAAGAACTGATTCCCGGCCTTCGCCATCTGCGGCCGATGGATGCCTTGCGGATCTACCTCGGCATCGCCCTGATGATCAAGGGAATCTATTTCATTCTCAATATGGCCGAACTGGAAGCGACGCTCGGACCTGGTCTGGGCCAAGCGCAGAACATGATCGCCTGGTCGGTCGTCTTCGCTCATTTGGTCGGCGGGGCGAGCCTCTTGCTTGGTTTCGTCACGCGCGTCGCCGCCGCCGCCAATGCGTTGATTCTGCTCGGCGCGGTGGTGATTTCGCTCACCGGTTCGACATTCGATGGAAGTCTCTTGGGCGAGAACGTCGACTTTCAATTCACGGCGTTCGTCTTTTTCACGTTGGTGCTCTTCACCTGGCGCGGCGCCGGCCCGCTTTCGCTCGATCATCTGGCGCGCATCGACGCTGAGAAGGAACCCGAAGTCGTTCTCTAAGGCCCCCCCTCGCACATACGGAAATAGTGAAGAACCATGGCCAGCACACCGCACCATTGGGATGTCGAAGACGACGTGTTCTGGGATTCGACAGGAAAGTCGATCGCCAATCGGAATTTGTGGATTTCGATTCCAAATCTGCTGTGCGGTTTTTCCGTCTGGCTCTATTGGGGCATGATCGCCAAGACGATGCAGCGTCTGCATTTCGCCAACGAGGACCTGTTCAACTTCACGTTTCGCAATGCCGGCCAACCATACGACGAAGCCGGCTATCGGGCGCTGCTCTTCACGCTGCCGGCCGTCGCCGGCCTGGCCGGAGCGACGTTGCGGATTCCCAACTCGTTCATGATCGCGATTTGCGGCGGGCGGAATGTCAAATTCATGACGACCGTGATGTTGATCATTCCCGCCTTGCTCGCCGGCATCGCCCTGCAAGACCCGAACACGCCCTTTTCCATGTTCATCGTGCTCGCGGCTCTCTCGGGTGTCGGCGGCGGCGCCTTCGCCTCAAGCATGTCGAACATCTCGTTCTTCTTTCCCAAGCGGATGCAAGGTCTGGCCCTGGGGCTCAACGCCGGCCTGGGCAACGCCGGCGTGAGCGTCATGCAGTTCCTGATCCCCTGGGCAATCACGTTCGGCATGTTCGGCGGCATTGGGGGCGATCCGCAGGAGTTTCTGGTCGAGGGACAGACGCAACAGATCTGGATTCAGAACGCCGCGATGGTCTGGGTGCCAATCATGACCGTGCTGGGCATCCTCGCCTGGGTGCTGATGAACAATCTGCCGCAGCACGACTGCGGCCCGGCACCGGTGGCGATCGGCAAGTATCTCTGGCTCGAAGGAATCGGATTTCTTGGTTCCGCCGTCGGTATTGGGATGCTGGTTTTCGTGCCCTTGCCGATCCCCGAACTGGTGCGCATCTTCGTCGTGCTCGTGGTGGCCGTGGTCGTCACGCTGCTTGCCATGCGTTACATGACGCCGCGGACGATTCAGGGACCGCTGCAAAAGCAGTTTGCAATTTTCAAGAACAAACACAACTGGGTGATGACCTGGCTCTACGTGATGACGTTCGGTTCATTCATCGGCTACTCAAACGCTTTTCCCAAGTTGATGGACGACGTATTCGTCACGCCGACCAACGGCCTGATCACGTCGAAGTACATCTGGATCGGCGCGGCGGTCGGCGCGTTGATCCGTCCGTTAGGCGGCTGGCTTTCCGATAAGCTCGGCGGGGCGCGCGTGACCCAGTGGGACACCTGGATCATGGTCGGGGCGACGATCTTGGCCGGTTATTTTGTTTCGCTGGCCGGCAAATCAGAGACGCCGGAAAAGTACTTCATTCCGTTCCTGATTACCTTTGTCGTGCTGTTCGCCACGACGGGCATCGGCAACGGTTCGACCTTCCGCATGATTCCGATTATTTTTTCCAAGGAACAGGCGGGTCCCGTATTGGGCTGGACTTCGGCCATCGCTGCGTACGGGGCCTACCTGATTCCCAAGATCTTCGCTACGCAGATCCAGAACGGTACGCCCGAATACGCCCTGTACGGATTCGCCGTCTACTACGCGAGCTGCCTGGCCGTGAACTGGTGGTTCTACGCCCGGCCGAACGCGGAAATCAAGTGTTGATAGGGAGTTGGCGGGCAAGGGGCGAGAGATGAGCGTGGGAAAAGGCCAACCGGCCGAGTCGGACTAGCAATAACGATGTAATAACGATGCAACAGCGAGTCATTACGATCATTTTGGCGACGGGGCTTTGCTACAGCCTCTTCACGCTCGCCGCCGGCATGGCGTCCTGGCGTTTGCCGGACAATGAGCAGGGCTACTCGCCCGTCCAGCCGATCGATTATTCGCATCGGCTGCATGCATGCGAGTTGCAGATCGATTGTCAGTTTTGCCATACCGCGGCCAACAAGAGCCGGCACGCGGGAATTCCCTCCAGCGACGTTTGCATGAAGTGTCACAAGTTCGTTACGGCGGCCTTCGACGTGATGCAAGAGGAATTGAACAAGGCGGACATAGAAAAACGACAGCCGAAACAGATCGTCTCCACGGAACTGCGCAAGCTCTACGACTCACTCGGACTCGACGATGAGTTGAACCCGACGGCAGGCGCGGAAGTAAAGTCGATTCCGTGGGTGCGCGTCCACAAGCTTCCCGACTACGTCTACTTCGACCATCGTGCGCACGTGGCCGCCGGCGTCACTTGCCAGACGTGTCATGGCCCGGTCGAGTCGATGGAACGGGTGCGGCAATCGGAAACCCTCTCGATGGGTTGGTGCGTGAATTGCCATCGTGACGCGTCTGAAAATGGAATCGACGGCCGGCCGGCGAGCGCCGGTACAAGCTGCGCCGTCTGCCACTATTAACTCTCCTAGTTATGACCTACAAAATTCAAAATCCAACAGGGGCAAGACACGCCGCGCCGGACAGGAATGCCACGGAGGCGACGCCGCGCGTGCAGGGACGCGGTCCGGCCGGCCTCAATCGGCGGCAGTTCCTCGAAGCCGCTGGATTCACGCTATCGATCGCCGGCTTGTCCGGTTGCGGCCGGGCGCCGGTCACCACGGCCTTGCCGTTCGCTGAACAGCCCGAGGGCGTCGTACCCGGGCGGAAGCTGACCTACGCTTCGACTTGCGCTGGCTGTCCGGCGGCCTGCGGCCTGTTGGTCGGCGTGCGCGACGGCCGGCCGCTGAAAATGGAAGGCATGCCGGAGCATCCGCTGTCACATGGAGGACTCTGCGCGATCGGCCAGGCTCTGCCCTTGGGGCTGTACGACAGCCATCGCCTGACGCAGCCGCACCGAAACGGCAAGCCCGCGGAGTGGAACAAGGTCGACGCTGCGATCCAGAAGCAACTGGCTGCGATTGCCGAGAGGGGCGGCGCAGTGCGTTTCTTCACGCCAACGGTCGCCAGTCCGACGCTCAAGGCGTCGATCAACGATTTCCTTGCGAGATTCAAGGACGCCCGCCACGTGACGTTTGATGCGATCAGCAGTTCCGCGATCCTTGACGCACACGAGAAGACGCACGGCGCACGGGTCCTGCCGCATTTTCAACTCGACGCGGCAAAGGTCATCATCTCGTTTGGCGCTGATTTTCTGGGCACATGGATCTCGCCCGTTGAATTCACGGCCGCCTGGCAATCGCGACGCGCCCCGACCGAAGCCGAACCGGCTATGTCGCGGCACGTGCAACTGGAGGGCCGGCTCTCGCTCACCGGGGCGAATGCCGATCTGCGCTTCCGCTTGGCGCCGGACGAATACGGCCTGGTGCTGAGCCATTTGCTGGTGAAACTCGACTCGCTGGCAAGCGATCCTCGCGACAGCAAGCATCTTCCCGCCCCGCCGCTGGACGAAAGCGTAATCGCCGAGTTGGCCGACGAGCTTTGGAGCGCCCGCGGTGAGTCGCTCGTTCTCTGCGATAGCCAGGACGTCGGGACACAAGTTCTTGTCAATGCGATCAATCATCGCCTGGGGAATTACGGGCACACGCTCGGCATCGAGCGTCCCAGCCGGCAGTGTCTGGGGAATGACGCCGACGTGATCGCTTTGATCGACGAGCTAAAGGCCGGCAAAGTCGCCGCGCTGCTGGTCGCCGGGAGCGACCTGACGCACAATCTGCCTGATCGCGAAGCGATCGCAGAGGCGGTCGGCAAACTGCCGCTCAGCGTCAGCTTCGCCGAGCGGATGGACGACTTCGCGTCGCTAGCCCAATTTGTGTGTCCCGATCATCACCCGCTCGAATCGTGGTCGGACGCTGAGCCGATCGCCGGCTTGGTCAGCCTTTCACAACCCACGTTGCAACCGCTGGGCCAAACCCGGTCGATCCTCGAAACCCTTGCGCGCTTTTCGGGTCGCAACGAATCGGCGTACGACATCGTCCGAGCCACTTGGGAGAAGGAGATTCTGCCGCGAGTCGGTTACCAACCATTCCAGGCGTTTTGGGATCAGGCCGTGCGCGATGGATTCGTCGAGGCGTCGATCGAGCCTTTGACAGTCGGCGAGTTTCAGCCGGATGCCGTGCAATTGGTCGCCGAACAAGAGTCAACCGGCGATCTCACGCTCTCCCTGTATCAGAAGGTCGGTTTGACTGACAGTCGCCACGCGCACAACCCCTGGCTGCAGGAGCTTCCCGATCCCACGACCAAGGTAACCTGGGACAACTACGTGTGCGTGCCAGAGGCGGTCGCGTTGAAGCATGGCATTAGCGACGGCGACGTGGTCCGCATTGAATCGGGTGACGGCCAGACGCGGATCGAATTGCCCGCGCTCATCCAGCGCGGGCAAGACGACCGTGTGTTGGCGATCGCGCTTGGCTACGGCGTGAAA
>JAGQOS010000281.1 GCA_020427265.1 Planctomycetales bacterium | reverse complement strand
GGGCCTTGTGCAGATTCATGATAGCCACGTTGTAGTCGACCACTGAGCGGTAGAATTCGCTGTCGGCCTCGGTCGCTTGGCGCTGGGCTTCGAGCACGAATTCGAGTAGGACGTTGCCCACTTCGTATTTGTCGCGTACTGCGGCCAGCCGTTCGCGCGCCGCCACGCGACGATTGAAGTTCGTGCGGCTCACCGTGTAGGCGCGATCCACTTCGACGAACGCCGCGGCCAGGTTATCGGAGATTTCGAGTTCGCGATCCTGGTAGATCGCCCGTTCGCGAGCCAACTGCAATTCGGCATGCCTTACGGCCGTGTGGCCGATGCGGTTGCCAATCGGCGTGCTCAACTGCAGGCCGAGTTGCCACTCCTGCAGATCGCTGGTAATCAGGTCGCCGAACGAACTGCCGTTCTCTTCGTCGACACGGCCAAACAGATCGTCGCCGAACCCGCGACGGCGAAACTGGCCAATAAAGTCGAGCCGCATTCGCTCGAAGTTGCGCGCGGCGAGCAGCTCCATTTCTCGCCGCTTGATGGTCCATTTCTGGCTGCGCAATTCCACGCGATGGGTTAGCGCATCGGCGATGGCCGAGTCCCAGTCGAACACGGCTTCGCCAATCGGCGGTTCGTCGGCCGGTCGAATGCGGCGGCCGTCGCTCGCGGTAAGCCCCAGCAAACGGCGCAAGCGACGCTCGGCCGTATAGACACCGCCCGATGTGGAAACGGTCAATCCGCTGGTGGCCGTGCCGGAAAGCGCGTTTTCGACCAGCGCCTGTGCCCCATGGTATTGCTGGCGAGCCAGGGCTTCTTGCTCGCGATCGGCCGCTCCGGTCTCGAGCTTCGCATTCACGACACGCCAGGTTTGCAACGCGGCGTCGCGGGCTGCGATTTTGGCGTCGAGATCGCGATAAGTGAAGTATAGCTGCCAGTAGGAACGCTCGACTTCGGACAGCAGGTCGATCACCTGGGCCTCGAACTCCGCCAGCCGCAGGTCGGTATTAACTCGGGCGATCATGATGCCGTTGTAGTTGCCGGGCGTTGCGTTGGGACCGGCAATACGATTGAAGGCGATCCCCGCGCCTTGAAGCAAGGGTTGCCGCAGTTCGGCTTCAAAGTAGCTGTCGTAGGTGTTGTGAAAGCGGTTGATCGGACTGTTGGTTTCGTCGAAAAACGTTGAGTGCCTCAACGCTACCTGGCCGCCGGTTGCCACGCGTTTGGAGATCGACATATCGAAGTCGCCAGTATTCTCACGCAAACCTGCGACACCGCCGCCGAAGAACAGGTTGTTGAACGTGCGTTCGTTGCGCATGAAGATCATGCTAGTGGCGAATTGGGCGTCGAACGCGGCGAGGGCCGCTTGCTGGCCGGCGCGCGGATCGGTTTGGTCGAGCGCTATGTCGTAGATTGTGCTGTCGAGCGTCGAACGCAGGGGCGTTTGCAGGTTGGTTTGCCGGATGACCGTGCTGTTGGAAAGCGCGATGTGGATTGCCTCGTCCAGCGTCATGGGCCAATCCGTCACTGGTTGCTCGGAACGCAGCGTTTGGGGAGGCGCCTGGCCCGGCTGCGCGGCCGAGGGGTCGCACTCAAGCTGCGGGTATTCGACCTGTGTGGCGACGGCATGATAATACGCGTCGGGACAGCCGAGTTGGCAATCATTGGACCGGCACGAGGCCGTCATTAACGCGCCGAGCGCGATGAGATGATACAGTCGTTTGCTGAACGAGCTAGTCAAAGGAATCGCCTCCTGCACTCGAAGTGTGCCGGGCACCGGGGCAGCGCCGACGCCAGGCATATTCGCACAATACCTACATGCGTCATAATTCTTCGGACACGACCATCCGTTTCGGTCAGTACGATGCGAATCGCCGTTTCAATCGGAAGAATCGGTAAGCTTTAACTCGCCGGCGAGTGAGCATGGCCGCGCGACGACAGCCTGGCGCGGGGAGCAAAAGCGAGGTTTCGACGAGAAAACGTCGAAAAATAGACGCTAAGATCGCGAGCCCAGGTCGAGGACGCTGGCGGGAGGGCTGATGAAGCCAAGCCAATGCGGCTATTCAAGCCACATGCGTCTTGCGGAGATCAGTGCCCCGGTTTCTGGATCAGGCAGTTGGCCGGCGAACCGGGCCGGGGATGGCCAAACGGAGAATAGGCCGTCGAGCATGGCGGGTCGGTGATCAGATGAATCGGCATCGCGGGCACGGTCGCGAAGAACCGGCCGGCAGAAAGCAGTGGTTGAAGCGGGCGGCAGCGCGACTGGCCGTATACTTCGAGCACAACGTCGTCGAAATAGAGCGGATGATGGGCGACGACCGGGGGCCGCCAGTTTAGCTCAAATGCGTACCAGTCTCGCGCGCCATCGCGGCGATTCTCTTGCCGAGCGTAGAACGGGGCCGATCGATCTTCGGGCGCATCGCCCGCCGGTGGCTGGGGTGTGATGCGAATATCCGCCAGATGTTTGATTCCAGCCGGAAGGTCTCCCGCTTCTTCTGTCGAGAGGGGGAGTTCACGAATGCTAGCTGCCGGTGGCTGCGGAATTCGAATCAGCGCTTCGCCCTCTTCCTGTGCCTCGACCTGCGCGGCCAACGAAGAGAAGAAGATCGCGATTAGCATTCCGCAGCTAGTGGACTTGAAAGGTTGCTTCATTTGGCTAACACCCGAGGCCATCGCACCGAATCGTGAACATGCAACGCGTTTCTACAGCTACAAATGGTTTTCGGTGACCGACATGTGCATGCTGCCTCTTTTCTGTCACGACCGTGCAAGCTAACGCAAATCGCCCAGATTCCAGGCAAATTGTCGCGAAAGCCAGGGGATCGCTTTATTCTTGACTGAAAGGGAATTTATGTTATTTCTTGTCTCTTTTTTGCAATTCTTTCTATGCCTCCTGCCTTGCCTTTGGTTTATTGGGTCAATTGGGTTGATTGGGTGACTTGGTTTGGTGTGGCCTGGGAGGGCTTGGCCGGCAGGGGGCGATTCAGGCTAGCGTTGCGGCAAAAGATCTCGTGAATCCCCTCGTCGGGGTTGGACATCCTCTGTGGATGCGACACCTCGTAGTGCCTGCGATGCGGGCATGCTGGCGATGCCAGCTCGGCCTGCGTCGCTGCCTAGATGATAGGCAAAGGGTATCGTTTGCTGTAAGTGCAAGCAATGAAACGACATATCCTTTGCGATTTGATTCGTCGGTAAACTTCGATGAACCTTTGGCCCGTACGGCCAGTATCAACAGGTGTTTCACTATTTTTTCTTCAGGGGGGGCTCGAGGAGTCGCACGGATGTATACAGAAACGACAGAAAAGTTTTCGGAAGTCGCAGCTCAGGCACGTAATGAATATGAGAAGCGGCCTGACTGGATTACCTTTTATCGCAATGTGCTCGGCGTCGAGGGCATTGTCCGCAACCGTTTTACGGATACGCAGGAACTGCTAGCGTTTGAGCAGAGTCCTGAGTTCGAGCAGATCCAGCAGATGCTCGCCAAGCTGCGCGTCGACAAGGAAGCGAGCCCGCGTCCGGACGACGAGTTGGAGCCGACCAAGGTCATTACGGTTCGCATGCCCAAGAGCATTCACGAGTCGCTACGCACCGAGGCGCACGAGCGTAAGACCAGCATGAATAAGCTCTGCATATCCAAGCTCGTCCAATTCATCGACGATGAACTGGTCCCGCGCGACACCTAGTGCGCATCGAACGAAAGTGTAGCGTCGTTTCGTCGGAAAATACTCGCTAAAACGTCGCCGAAAACGCTACAGTTAAGTTCGACTCGAACTAGTCGATCTGGTCCGATTGCTAGCACGGGCTGTTGATGTAAATCGGAAACCGCGAACAGCCCCGGTCGCTCTGGCCGGGGCTGTTCGTTTTCGGGTCGACCTGCGCGGCGATACTGAGAATCGCAGGCAATTGTGTCGTGAAGTCGTCGAGGCATCAGCAAATCGACGTAGCGTGAGGCCCTTGCAGTCAAACTCGGCGATATCCGCCGTCTCTGGGGCATTTGCCCCTATTCGATTCTGTTTCTCCCTGCTCTGCGGGCCATCATTGGCCGGAGATCTCCCAAATCACCAGAATCTCAGAATTGTCCCCCCAAATTAGTTTGATTTCTTTGTGGCCGGTTAGCTAGGATACGTGTCCGCATTTCGCGGATCACCTGGTTCCTAATTGAGGGGGGAGATTTCATGAGACTTCGTCGACATCGTACTTCTCGCGTACTTCTTGTTGCCCTTACCGCCTCGCTGGTAGCTGTTTCCATTGCCCATCGGACGCATGGTCAGTCTGCTACGGCCGATTCTGCCGCGGATGCTGCGCCGGCAAAATCGTCGTCGAAGCCAACCATCGAAAAGCAGGACGCACCGAAGGGCCAGAAGAACGAAAAGGCAAAAAAGCCTCAGGTCACCGGACGCCTGCCGGCCTACTACGGAACGATCGTAACCGACGAGCAGCGCATTGAGATTTACAAGATCCAAGCCAGCTACGTCGATCGCGTCGAAGCGCTAAAGAAGGTGTTGCGCGAATTGGTGGCCGAGCGCGATGCCGAGGTGCGCGCCGTCCTAACGGCAGAGCAGCAGAAGGAACTCGACGCGGTCATCGCGAAAGCGCGCGAGGCCCGCAAGAAAGCAGCGGCCAAATTGCCTGCCGCCGTGGCCGCCAGCAAGACGGCGGAATAGCCAACCAAAGCCGGGCCGGGCGCCAGCAGCGCATCCGGCTCGGATTTTTTTGGCGGATCACGCATCTCCGGCGAAGCGAATTGCCTTAAAGCGCTGCACTTGCTCCACGAGCGCGGTTTCCACTGGCAGGCGTTCCATCGACGATGCGCCGTAGAAACCGTGGACGTTTCGCGTGCGCCGGAGGACAAATTCGGCATCCTCGGGCATGGCGATCGGCCCACCGTGGCACAGGACAATCGTATCTTCGCGGGCGGCGCGCGCGGCGTCGGAAATCGCTTGCACGGCGTGTACGCTTTCCTCCAATGTTTGCGCGGTATGCGCGCCAATGGAACCTTTTGTCGTCAGGCCCATGTGCGCCACGACCACGTCGGCGCCGGCTGCGGCCATGCGCGCCGCCTCATCGGGATTGAAAGCGTAGGGCGTAGTAAAGAGGTTCATGCGGCGGGCGAGCGCAATCATCTCGACTTCCTTCTCGTAGCCCATGTCGGTCTCTTCGAGATTTGCTCGCAGATTGCCGTCGATCAGCCCCACAGTTGGAAAGTTCTGCACGCCCGAAAACCCGGCTTGGCGCACGTCGGACAGAAAGTGTTCCATCGAGCGGAAGGGATCCGTGCCGCAAACGCCGGCTAACACGGGAGTATCGCGCACAACGGTGAGCACTTCGCGGGCCATCTCCATCACGATCGCGTTGGCATCGCCATAGGGCATCAAACCGGCCAGCGAACCTCGTCCAGCCATGCGAAAACGACCCGAATTGTAGATCACAATCAGGTCAATGCCGCCAACTTCCTCGAATTTCGCGCTAATGCCGGTTCCGGCGCCGCCTCCAACGATCGGCATACCGGAGTCGATGCGCGAGCGGAGGCGATGGAGTATTTCTTCGCGGGTAAACATCGTTGCTAGTTTCTCTCTTGTGTTCGGATCATTTCAAGCAGCGTGCCGACGGCTTGCTCGGCGAACTCCTTGTCGTTGATGTTCGCATCAACTTCACGGACCGGGATTTCGGTGTCGAGATGTTCCCGCAATGCGGCGAACATCGCGCGATCGGCCTCTCGATCGCAAAAACGCATGCCTTCCCCGTCGAGGATCGACACGCCTTGCATTGGCAGCAAGACAGCCCGCGGCCCCCGAGCGACGTTGAGCTTTTCGGCGAAGATGCGCCCCAGACTTTTGTTTTCCTCGACGTTCGTCCGCATCAGTGTGACCGTCGGGCTCCAGCAATAGAGTTGGCGTCCTGCATCGCGAAAATGCCTCGGAACCGTGTCCACCGGCCCGAAGTTAGCCATGTCGATACAGCCGGGAACAACGAGATGGGGCACGCCGCGGCGACCGGGCGCCGACAAGCGATCGGGGCCAGCGCTCAAAATGCCGCCGCATACCTCGTCGGCCCATTCGGTGGTCGTGATATCGAGCACCGCGTCGATGCGGCCTTCGTCCACCAGCATCTCCATGGCGCGACCGCCGGCGCCGGTCGCATGAAACACAAGCACCTCGTAACCGGCTTGTTCAAGTAGCCGTCGACAAGTGTCGACGCATTGCGTTGTGTTGCCAAACATCGACGCGGCGACGATCGGCCGCTCTTTGTCTGTGGGCGGAACTCTGACATTCGCCATTCCACATATCGCACCAGCCAGTTGCGCGATCAATACGCGCGAAATGCGGTTGACGCCCGAGACATCGATAACCGAGGGCATCATGAGAATATCCTTGACGTCGACAAAGGGCGCGATGTCGCCCGCGGCAAGCGTCGACATGCAAACTTTGGGTACGCCGACCGGCAGCGCCCGCATGGCTTCGGTCACAACGTGACCGAGGGGAGAACCAACGTGGCCGACACCGACATACCCGATCATTCCGCCGTGGCCGAACCACGGTCGCCGGGCCTGCGCCTCGGCGTGGACGGCTGGGCCAATTTGCTGG
>JAGQOS010000280.1 GCA_020427265.1 Planctomycetales bacterium | reverse complement strand
CCCCGCAGTTGCGGAGTCCGTGTAGCAGAACTGAAACCCACCTGCACTGCTGTTGAGGGGGAGCGCCCACTTGTGGTTCGTGGGGCATCCCAGGCTTGGCTCGTCAACCCGGCGAAAAAGAACGTGTATCCGGTCTGTTGCGAGATCCGGGGAAGTGCCTTTTTGACCGAGGCCACCATCGCCGGGGTGCCGTTGCGTGGGTTGATCCAGACTGGATGTGCTGCGCACGGGTCTGGTCCGATCGGCTGTCCGTTGCGGGCGGTGAAATAGAAGGTGTACCCCGGGTCACCAGCGTGTGCTGGGGGAGTAGCTAGCAGGGACACGATGAGTGCGGTCACAAATATGCCCGCGGCGAGTCTGACTTTGTGCATGTCCACTGCTTCGTTTCGGTGCGATTCTGGTACGCCGTCAGGGACTCGAACCCCGAACCCGCTGATTAAGAGTCAGCTGCTCTGCCAACTGAGCTACAGGAGCGAAGATGATCGGGGCGGACAATCGAAATCGCGATGACGTCTCTGTTTGCGAATTTGGTTTGCACGACCGAACAGCCCCATTTTGCAAAAAAATGCCGCGGATGCCAGGGGGGCATTGCGAAGAATCCTGGCTGTTTTTTGAGCGATGCCGGCTGCTCGCCAAAACTGTGTAAATCTGGGGATTCTCGGCTGTGAGGATCCTCATGGCCCACATCGTGTGCGCGCACAAATGACGCAACTCCCGCGATCCATTTGTCCGTCTGCAGAATCGTCGTTACGCTTCCGAATCTTCGCCAGTTGGTGACGACTCTCGAACATCGGTCGATTCGCCGAGAAACGACGACGGGCCTTCAAATAGCACGCCG
Source organism: Planctomycetales bacterium (assembly GCA_020427265.1). GTDB lineage: Bacteria > Planctomycetota > Planctomycetia > Pirellulales > JAGQOS01 > JAGQOS01. The sequence goes on along the minus strand of JAGQOS010000280.1, from coordinate 5,767 downwards.
CCCGGACGGTCCGCCCCGGTCAGAAGTGGACCGGCAATCTGTGCGGCGGCATGTTGCCCGGCGCGCGCCGCATCGCTAATTTCTTGCCGGTTTCCTCGCAATTCTTCCTGGAACAGGTGCAACGTTCGTGTGGGGAACGCGAATTGGCAGCCGAGGCTTCGGGCCAATTTCATGATGTCGGCCAGCAGCCGATGGCGTTCGCGCAATTCGACGCCCCAGTCGGGACACTCGACAAAGCAGTAGAGCATGATATCGAGTGAGCTGGCGGCAAAATCGTTGAAGTAAACGTGGTAGTAGTCTTTACGCGTGTAAGGATGACGACGAATCAGTTCGCGAACGCCTTCGCAAAAAGCTTCGATCTGCTCGGGTGTCGTGTCGTATTGTAGTCCGATGGTCGTTTTGATGCGTCGGTATCGGCGCCGTCCCATGTTGTCGACAATGGCGGTCGTCAACAGGCTATTTGGAACCGTGATCTGCGAATTGTAGAACGTACGGATTCGCGTACTGCGGAAGCCGACCGTTTCGACCGTTCCCTCGGCGCCATCGAGGATCACCCAATCGCCAACTTCAAAAGGCCGATCCACAAGCACGGTCACGGAACCGAAGAAGTTACTCACGGCATCCTTCGACGCCATGGCCAGCGCCAAGCCACCGATGGCCGTACCGCCTACCAAACCAGCCAGGGGAAGCCCCAGCGCATCGGCGCCCGTTAACGCGCCAATGCAGACCACAAAGACCTTCAACGACTTGGAAACGAGCGGGACAAGCAAATCGTCGAATTTGGTCGCGGTTCGCTCGGCTTTCTTGGACAAGAAAGCGGACAACAAGTTGATCAACAGAAACGCCGTCCACACGCCGGCAACTACGGCAAAGAACTTCAGACCAACGAGCAGGATCAACAGGGCCGTCGGCGGCAAGCCGATCAATCGGGTGCCGCCGTACCACAGGAGCGCCTGAACAAGCAGGCCGATGGGCCGAAACAGCTTGGCGTCGATCACCACATCGCGATCGGCACGAAGATGCCGAAACCAGGCCCTGGTTGCGCCAATTAGAATGAAGCGTGCGAGCACGTCGGCGACAAATCCTATGAAAATGAGCGCCAACAAGCTGAGCCACTGATAGTCGGGCAGCAGAAACCGTGTTGCGCGCAAACGCGCTGGAAATTGCTGGGCCAGCCATACGGAAACCGTGGGGCGTTCTTCCGCAACGGCAAGCCCTTCGACCCGTTCTCTGTCTTGCCATCGCATCCACAATGGTTCGATTTCGGCGACCGTTGATTTGCTGAAACGCCAGTGACCTTCTTCGTCGCGCAACAGCTCGATGCGGCGTGCGTCCTGAAGACTCTCATCTGTCAGGTTGGCGGCGATGGCGATCTGTTCTCCCAGCGGATAGGGGTTGGGAGCAAGCGAATTGTCGTCGACCATCGTCAGATCGATGCGCGCGATTCTGTCGAGCAAAGCCTTGAGTTTGAAGGCGAGATCGGCGCCCTTGGCCTCGGCTACCGGGGCGGGCATCGCGCGCAAGTCGAGCGCATTGGCGGCAAATTGGAGGTCGCCTTGGTTGACTGCCGCCAGGAATTGTGTGACAAGCGATCGCGGCGAGTTGAGCATCGCCTCGACCTCGGGCGCGAGCTGCGGCTGGTCGGGCGCCTCGTTGCCAAGCGGCGACTGCGCCTGGGCCGTCGCCCAGCAGCAAACAAGCCCAGCGATCGCGAACATGGTCCACACGCGAAACGTTCTAGATTTCATCGCACAACCTCCTTGTCGACGCCTACGTAGCTCGCAAGCGAGCCGAGCGCCCTTCGTAGCGAACCGGCGAAAATTGCGACAAGCACCTGGCGCTAATCCGACGATTCTTCCTCGCCGCTGGTGCTTAGTCCGAGCTGCCCCATTTTGCGGTACAGATTCGATCGATGAAGACCTAGGTGCTCAGCAGCATCGCTCATATTTCCGCGAGCACGGTCGATAACTTTTTTGATGTAGTCAATTTGAAATCTTCGTGTCGCCTCGGAAAGGTCGAGTCCTGAATCGAGCAGCGACTCTTCATGTGTTCCGGGCGACAGGATAAAGGCCAAATCCGGGGCGTCGATCTTGTCCTCCGCCACGAGATAGGCCATGCGCTCCATCAAATTCCTAAGTTCGCGAACATTTCCCGGCCAGGCGTGATGCAATAGCCGCTTGCGAGCCGCCGCCGTGAATTGCGGAGGTTTGCGGCCCGCCTGACGGGAAAAGTGCGAGAGAAAATGGTCGGCCAACAAGACGATGTCGTCGCCGCGATCGCGCAACGGCGGCATATTGATCGTGACGACATTGAGTCGGTAATACAGATCTTCGCGAAACTTCTTATCAGCAACCATTTGCGCCAGATTTTGATTCGTCGCCGCGATGACACGCGCATCGGTATGGATTGGCGTGGAGCCACCTACGCGCACGACAACTTTCTCTTCTAGCACGCGCAGTAACTTCGCCTGCCCGCCGAGGCTCAGATCGCCAATCTCGTCTAAGAACAGCGTGCCACCGGAAGCGAGCTCGAACTTGCCGATCCGCGTGTCATGGGCATCGGTAAAAGCCCCTTTTTCGTGCCCAAACAACTCACTTTCAAGCAAGGTTTCTGCGAGCGCCGCGCAGTTTACGGCGATGAATGGCATATCGCGCCGCGATGACAGATAGTGCAGCGACTGGGCTACCACTTCCTTACCCGTTCCGTTCTGCCCAAGAATTAGAATGGCTAATTCGGTTTTGGCCACCCGACCGACCGTTTCACGAAGCTTCTCCATTTCGGGGCTTTGGCCGACAAGTTGAACGCCGGCTGCTTGCTGCTCGACAATTTGGCGATGCAGTTTCAACAAGTCTTCCAAATGCTGCGTTTTCTCCAGCGCAACGGCGGCATGCATGGCAAGTTCGGTCAACTCGACTTCATCTTCCGCCGTAAAATTTCCTTCCTCCTTGTTGATTACCTCGAAGGCGCCAAAGAGTTCGCCGTTCTTTGAGATCAGCGGCACACAGAGCAACGTATTCGTGGCGTAGCCTAGTTTTCTGTCGACCGTTCGATCAATTTCCGCCTGTCCTTCCAGCATGTCGACTCGACGCGCCTGCCCGGTCTGTACAACCTGCCCAACGATGCCCGCATTGTCGCGTATGCGCAGTTCATTCCCTTCAACACCCAACGCCGGTCGACCGACGAGCATCTTGTTCGGCTTGTCCCACAGGAAGATGCTGGCGCGATCCGCGCGCAAGATCCGCGTGGCTGCTTCCGCCATTTGGGTAAGCAGCGGTTCCATCTCGTCTGTCTGCCCCCACTCTTGCGTGATTCGCAAGATTTCGGCCAATCGCGCGACGCGACGTTCTTGCGTCTGGCGGGCGCGAATCCCCTCCAACGCAATCCCAAGCGAGGCGGCGGCAGAATCCACAAGTTCTGGTCGGACTGCATCGCGAGCCACAAGGACTTCGCCCGTTTCACTCCGGTGCACCAGCGGGGCCACGGTCCAAACGTGGCGATGAAGCCAGTTTTCCTCGTCTAACGACTCGCTGACCAGCGTACTCGGCAATGGTTCTTCGCTAACTCCGACATCGCCTAGCGTGTCGCACTTACCGGCGACGAAAGCGGTGAGATCCACAAACGATGCCTTGACCAGCCCAAGCACGCGCGGCAAGGCCTGGGCCAGGAACTCGTCCAGGTCCGGATGTTGCTGAGCCAGCAGCCATAGCTCGGTCGCCAAGGCAGGCCCTTCGGTTGTCGCGCTAATTCGCTCTAAGTTTATGTCGTACAATCAGATGCGCTCCCGGATACGAGGGCCGTGACAGTGCCGCAGCGCATGATAATCCCCTGCCAACATGGTGACAACCGTGCTATACGGACCGCCGGAAGCAGATCGGCGCGCGGCCGGCAAAAACGCTACCGGTGGATCGGCCATTCCCGCCATGTCGCCGTCCTGGTATCCTGCGAGATTCGGAATTGCACGCGACCTAACGGTTTGGCTGGAAGGAGAGATTCATGGGGTGCTTCGAAGGCAAGAAGGGCCTGATTACCGGCGTATTCAACAAACAATCGATCGCCTGGGCGATAGCGGATCGCATTATGGAACAAGGCGGCGAATGCGGCTTCTCCTATATGCCGGACAAAGCCGACGATCCGCGGCAAAAAAATCTGGGACGTCTGAAAAAACTCACCGACGGTAATCCCAAGGTCAAATTCCTTCAGCCCATGGATGTGACCAACGACGAACAAATCGCCGCCCTGATGTCGACCGCCAAGGACCAACTCGGCGGACTCGACTTCCTGCTGCATTCGATCGCCTTTGCGTTGCCAGATGATCTGAAGCGAGAAACAATCCAAACGAGTCGCGCCGGGTTTAAGCTGGCAATGGAAATTAGCGCCTACAGCATGATCGCCCTGTGCAACGCGGCGCGCGAAGTGCTCAACGATGGCGCAAGTGTTCTCACACTAACGTATTATGGCGGCGAAAAGGCCGTTCCCGGATACAATGTGATGGGGGTTTGCAAGGCCGCCCTCGACTCGATCGTAAAGTACCTGGCGTTTGATTTAGGGCCGCGCGGAGTGCGAGTGAACGCGCTGAGCGCGGGGCCGCTGCAAACGATTTCTGGTCGCGGCGCCGGTGTCGACGAAATGCTCGGCCTCTACGAAGCGATGTCGCCGTTGGGACGCAATGTGAATCACGAAGAGGCTGGAAATACGGGCGCATTTTTACTTTCCGATGCCTCTAATGGCATTACCGCCGAAATTCTCCATCTCGATGGCGGCTATAACGCGATGGGGTCGCCGGGCCGCATGCTCGATAAATTCAAGTCGTAAGTCTGCGTGTTCACTGCCGTGCGTGAAGTTGCCATTGCCGTCGTTGAGTTCGAGGACCAGTTCTTGATTGGCCAACGTCCGCCGCACGTCGCGCTGGCCGGATACTGGGAATTTCCGGGTGGGAAGTTAGAGGAAGGTGAAACACCGGCTGAAGCTGCGATACGAGAGTGTCGGGAAGAATCTGGAATCGAAGTGTCCGTGCAAGACGCATATCCGACGGTCGATCACCAATACGACCATGGACTATTGCGAGTTCACTTCCTGGCTTGTTCACCGGTAGCCCCCGGCTTGCAGCCGTCCACGCCATTTCGCTGGGTTCCACGTTCGGCGTTGCTCGATTACAAGTTTCCAGAAGCCAATGCTGAACTGTTACGAAGTTTAACAAACCGATAAGTACGGCCGGCGCCGCGAATCGAAGGCGCGGTCGATTGTAGCGCATTTGACGGCATTTTATACTGTTTCTATTCCGTTTTGTCGGCAGGGAAAGGCGTCGCAACGCAAGTTGGTTATGGCTGAAACGAGTCAACAACATCCACAAACTCCAGCGCAGCCGCCCCTGTTCGTTGGCGTCGACGTGGGTGGAACAAACATCAAGATTGGGCTCGTCGACGATGCAGGGCAATCGCTCGCTTACCGCTCGATTCCGACCGAGTCGGAACGCGGTCCCGAAGACGGGGTGCAACGGATCGCCCAAGCAGTCGAAACGTTGCTCCTGGAAAACGACCTGCGACCTAGCCGCGTCGCGCGTATCGGACTCGCCACACCGGGTACGATGGACACGCAAGCGGGTGTCTTGCTCGAACCGCACAATTTACCGAAGTGGTTCAACTTTCCGATCCGCGATGCGCTGGCAAATGCCGCGGGGCATGACGTCACGTTCGTGAACGATGCCAACGCCGCGGCCTACGGAGAATACTGGTGCGGTAGCGGCCAGGAGTTTCGCAGCCTGGTTTTT
>JAGQOS010000027.1 GCA_020427265.1 Planctomycetales bacterium | reverse complement strand
GAGTTGCCCCGTGAGAAGTCTGCGCACAGCGAGCCCATTGCACGACGGATTACCCTTGGATGACACTTGCGACGATTGGATCCGTGCTAGCGGAAAACCCGCTGCTCGTCTGCTTTTTGATTATCGCCTGCGGTATGGGCATCGGCGCGATTCGAGTCTTTGGTGTTTCTCTCGGCGCTAGCGGTGTGCTCTTCTCGGCGCTTCTGTTTGGACATTGGGGACACACTCAAGATTGGACATTTCCCGAGAGTTTGGGAACGTTCGGCCTCGTGCTCTTCGTTTACGCCATTGGCCTCGGCGCCGGACAGACCTTCTTCCGCGCCTTTCGCGCTCAAGGGAGTCAGTTGGCGATTCTTAGCGCGCTGACCGTCGTGAGTGCGGCAATCATCTCCGTTGGGATGGGAATCGTGTGTCAACTTCCCACGGAATTCGTGTCGGGTCTTTTCGCAGGAGCATTGACCAGCACTCCGGGCCTTGCTTCGGCCATGGAGTCGGTGGAAGCCGGGGGGCTCGACGCATCGCTGGTCTCGATTGGATACGGCCTGGCCTACCCGATCGGAGTCGTCCTGACCGTGCTCTACGTCCAACTATTGCCGCGGATTCAGCGACTATCACTTGACGACTCGCCGGCCGAAAAAGCGAAGAACCCTCAACGCGCCAACCAGATCTATCGTCGGCTAGTTGAAATCGCCAACCCCTCGGTATTCGGCCGGAGGATCGATCAGCTCGACGCCCTCGACAGTTCTCGGGCGCAAGTAACGCGAGTCTTGGAAGACCATCGCCTGGTTCCCATCCGATCCGACCATGTATTTGAGGCAGGTCAGGTTGTGATGCTGGTCTGCGCCAGTTCTCAGGTGGAATTGATCACTTTGGCGCTGGGCAAGGCGAGCGAAGCAACCTACACGATGGACTCGGAACGCGACCGCGCCGAAGTTGTTGTGACCAATCCACAAATGTTGCACCGGTCGCTGCGCGAACTACAACTGCGTTCTCGCTATGGCGTGACGATTTCGCGAATTGAACGCTATGGTTTGAGCTTTGTTCCCAACGCCGATGCCACGCTGAGCATGGCCGATCGGCTGATCGTTGTCGGGCCACCCGACTCGCTGAAGGCGTTCGAGTCGGCTGCTGGCCATCGTCCGCGCCGCTTGCATGAGACCGATCTTATGTCGCTAGGCGTTGGCCTGGCGGTTGGCGTCGGCCTGGGCAATATTCCAATCCCCGTAGGTGCGGGAAGTACGATTCACTTGGGGCTGGCCGGCGGACCGCTTCTCTCGGGATTGCTCTTCGCACATTTTGGCCGGTTTCTAGGCGTGGTCGGTTACATGCCGCGGGCCGCGCGCCTGGTCGCGCAGGAGCTAGGTCTCGCCCTGTTTCTTGCCGCCGCCGGGTTTCGCGCCGGCGGACAATTGGTTGACGTGACGCACCAACTCGGCATCATGCCGATTGCGGCCAGCGCCTTGGTCGCGTCGGCTGCCATTGCCGTCGCACACTTCTCATCGAGAAAGCTGCTGGGAATGAATCCGCTCGAAACGATCGGCGGCGTTTGCGGCGCCATGACGTCGACCGCCGGTATCGGCGCGATCCTTAACAAGACCGACAGCGATACGCCAGTAACCAGCTACGCCGCCGCCTATCCTGTGGCGCTAGTATTAATGACGATTTTCGCTCGACTCGTATTTGCTTTTCTGTCGACGCCGAATTGAGTCCGCTGCGGGCCTAGTTTTCTGTGCCGTCGACCGGCGTCAGCATGCCCAGGCGCCAGCGCAATGCGCCATACGGTCGGCCTTGCTTGTCGCGATCGAGCAGGCCCTGGAAGACAAAGCGAAGATCGTTGGGATCGATCGTGAGCGTTTCGTCGACACCGGCCCGAATCAGCTCGCCATGGCTGATGTTGTCCGTCCATGGCGCCACGCCCGGTGCGGGGCGGATGTTCGTCCAGCCGGCGAACGGGCGATCGGGCGTGTCGGCCAGCGCGCGCCAGGGGCCGTCGAGCCGGTCGGCCAGATACGCCTTGAAATAGCGCCGGCCGTTTTCTTCGACGATTGTCAAATACTGCTCGCGACCCTTAATCCGGTAAGTATGGCTGGCCTCGAAGATTTTCGCTTCGAGCGCTATTTGGCAATCGGCAAAGCCGTGCGGAAAATCTTCCCGGCGCGTTGAAAGCCGCCACATCTTGCCGTTGAGGCTCGTATAAAACAGATACGCCCGGCGGGAATCGCAAATGATCCAATAGTCGAGCCCGCCGACAACGCGCGGATCAGCCGGGCCGCCATCGAGCATCGGCCGCGCGGATGTCCACGAGTTCGGATCGGCGATGTCGTCGGTCGTCGAATAGGCCACCCACATCTTCTTCGCATCGGGCACGCCTACTTGATAGATCAAATACCATTTGGCGTGGGGTCGAAAATAGAATACCTGCGGCGCGCAGAAATATTTGCTGTCGCTCAACGGCAGGAGCGTGCGCTCGGCTGTGTTGGCATGCTTCCAATCGTCGAACGAACAGTACTCGATGGCCGATCGGTTTGGCAGTTTCACGGTCATGAAGACATGCCAGCGCCCCTCGAAGAAGACGAAGGTCGGATCCTTCTGCGCGTGGCTCGGTTCGCTCTCTCGCTGCTCCGGCGCGATCAGCGGCGCGCTGGTCCGCCAAGCGGTTGGCAACTTGAGTTCGGCCGCATCGGCCGCTGGGCCTTGTCCGTAAGCTGTGGAAATGAAATTCGTAACACAACCCAGAACAAGAAGCAGCAAGCTGGCATGGCGAAGGCGCCGGAGTAAGATCGAGAGTTGCCTGCTGCGCATCGCCGGTATCGCTTTGCCGATCGAATCAGGAAGCGCTGACATGATGCTCGACCCAGGCCGCCGCGCCCATGGCGCCTGCGTCGTCGCCGAGTTTGGCGGCCACGACCTTGAACGTGTCGACGAACGAAGGCAACACGCGCTGTTCGGCCGATTCGGTCACTTCGCTCAAAAATAGTTCGGTCATGGCCTCGACCAGGCCGCCGCCGAGCACGACGACATCGGGACCGAGCAAATGCACGACGCCGGCGACGGCGCGGCCAATATGGCGAGCCGCTTCGCGCACAATCGCTTCCACGGCTTCGTCGCCGTTGGCGATCGAGTCGGCCAGTGCGCCGCTGCGAATGTTGCTTAAATCGGTTCCCGCGCGTGCAAGCAAATACGGCGCCTGCCCGCGATAGGCGGCCGCCGCGGCACGCGAGGCGATGACCAAACGGCTCGCCACCGCTTCCAAGCAGCCACGCCGCCCACAACCGCACAACGGCCCTTCGGGCGCCACTTGGACATGGCCGATCTCCATGCACGAACTGTTCTTGCCGCGCAGAATGCTGCCGTCGTAAACGCAGCCGCCGCCAATGCCGGTGCCGGGAAACACGCCGATCGCCGTACGGCTATTCTTGGCGACTCCAAACCGATATTCGCCGTACACGCCGGCATCGACATCGTTGAGAATCACGACCGGGCAATCGAATTCCTTTTCCAGATAGTCTTTGATCTCGACGTTTTCCCAGCCCAGGTTCGGAGCGCTGCGAATAATGCCGCGCTTCAGATCGAGCGGTCCGGGGCAGCCCACACCAATGCCGGCGAGTTGGCTCGGCGCCACTTGCGTAGCTTCGAGGGCTTTGTGAATCGAACGCGCGATGCGCTTCAGCCCAGCCTCGGCGCCCTCGTGTCCTTTGGTTTTTGTGCGTTCCTGGCCCAGTCCGTTGAACTCGGCGTCGAAGACCTTGGCCAGCATCTTCGTGCCGCCCAGATCGAAGCCCACCCAATGTCGGTCGTTCGCTTGATTCGCCATGGCTCCTCCAATGATCCACGCTCGATTTTATTCGCTGCCAATCGGCATTCTATGTTGCCTTCCCAGCTTTCAACAGGGGCACAAGCCAGTCTCAACGGCGGAAAATCCCGATCCAACCGCCCGCGCGGTCCGGGGCGAATTCGCCAATCGCATTCCAAGAACTCGACGCAGCGAGCGAATACATCGTGGAAGCGGCCCGGCGAGTTGGCAATTCTCGCCCCGCACGCGTAAGTGCCGGTGATCATTGATGTTACGGACCGTTGTTGAAACCCGTCTCGGCGGCGAACGTCCGTGTCGTTCCGAATGACCTATATTTGCGGATTAGCAGACGGTGAAGCAAGAGTTTCGCTCCGCTGCGCTCGACGCGAGGCATCCGCCTCCGCGGCATCTCGCGCGCCGCGCCGGAGCGTGTACGCTTAAAGGAATTGAATCATGGCTCGACGAAAATCCGACGACGCCGCCAAAGCGATTGGCGTTGGCATCGTAATGCTCGTAGTCCTGGCGATCGCCCTCATCGGCGGCGGCATCTTCTTTTACGAATCGCTGTTCGTCTTCGTGCCCACGCGGCACGTGGCGATCATGATCAAGAAGACCGGGCTCGATCTGCCCAACGGCGAGGAGGTCGCTCCGAGCGAAGAGCACAAGGGTGTGCAGCGAGAGTTCCTGAAAGAGGGACGCTACTTCCGCAATCCCTACACGTGGGATTGGGAGATCGAACCCGCGTTCGAAGTGCCTGCCGGCAAGTCGGGCGTTCGCGTTCGCCTTGTGGGCGACGATCCCGCCTACGGCCAATTACTCGCGCTCAATGAGAACGAAAAAGGAATCGTCTCCGGATACCTCCGCGAAGGACGCTACGAGATCAACCCCTATCTCGAACGCATCGAAGTCCACGATCCGGTCGTCATTCCGGCCGGTCATAAAGGTGTGATCACGATTCTGTCCGGCCCGCTGCCGCCCGATCCCAATGTGCTGCTCGTTCCGCCGGCGGCCAACGGCGCGCCGTATGTCGGCGTTCAGGAGCAAACGATCGACCCGCAAACCTATTACTTCAATCCGTATGAAGAGCGTGTGAGCCGCGTCGACTGCCGCAGTCAACGGTTCAATCTCGCCGACAAAAAGGATATGGGTTTCCCGTCGAAAGACGGCTTCTGGGTCAGTCTCGATGGCATCGTCGAATTCCGCGTCAAACCCGAAGAGGCGGCTCGCGTCTTCGTGACCTACAACGAAGATCATAACGGCGACGACATTACCGAAGAGATCGTTTCCAAGATCATTCTGCCCAACGCCCGCAGTTTCTGCCGGCTCGAAGGTTCGCAAAGCCTGGGTCGCGAATTCATCGAAGGCGATACGCGCATCGCCTTCCAGAAGAAGTTTCAAGACGCCATGCGTCAGAACTGCGATCCGCTAGGTATCGAAATCATCCAGGCGCTCATCACGCGCATCACGCCGCCCGAGCCCATCGCCGAACCGGTCCGGGCACGCGAAATCGCCAAGCAGGAAGAGAAGCAATACAAGCAGCAGATCCTGCAACAAGAATCCGAAAAAACGCTCGCTGTGGAAAAGGCCATGGTCACGCGCAAAACCGAATTGGTGAAGGCCGAACAAGAGGTTGTCAAAATCACGACCCTTGCCGAACAGGAACAGCAGGTTGCCGTGACCAAGGCCAATCAGGAGTTAGCCGTGGCCGAATTCAAACTCGAAGCCGCCAAAGACGAAGCCGAGGCCGTGCTGGCCCGCGGCAAGGCCGAGGCCGAAGTCGTGCAATTCGAAAACAAGGCCGAGGCCGCCGGTTGGCAACGCTCGGTCGAAGCTTTCAGCGGCGACGGCCAGGAATTCGCCCGCTACGTCATGTTTCAAAAGCTCTCGTCCGCCTATCGCGACATCATGGTCAACACGGCCGATAGCCCGATCATGAAAATCTTCGATTCGTTTACTCCCACCAGCAGCGACTCAGCCAAGGTGAAACCATGAGCATCGAACTCCTTTCCGACTCGAACTCGCCGCGACGTTTCCCGCGCGGACTCACGGCCACGCTCGTCGGCTTTGCCGTTGCGGTCGCCTTTGTGCTGACCTTCCTGCACTGGACGGTTAATCGCGTTTACGTCGAACCGGGGCAAAGCCTGCTGCTCACGTACAAGGGCCCGTACATCTTTGGCAGCCACGAAACGGCCGCCAAAGGCCAGTTCGCCACCGTCGACGAAAACGGCGATCCGCTCCAGATCGGCGTGCTCGAAGAGCTGCGCGGACCGGGGCGGCATTTCTACTGCCCGCTCTGGTGGAAGCGCGAAGTGATTGACGACGTCGTTGTCGAACCCGGCGAAGTGGCGATCATCTCCAGCCGTATGGGCGAAACGCTGTCCGGCAAAGAGTTCCTCGTCGACGCCGAGCTGAACGCGGAGAAGAAGTTCAAGGGCGTGCTCCGCAAAGCCTTTGGGCCGGGGCGCTATCGAATCAATACCTACGCCTACGAAGTCAAGAAAATCGAAGCCGAAGCGCGGCAGGACGGCTCGCAGATTAAAAACGCCGGTTGGGTCAACATTCCCACCGGCTATGTCGGCGTCGTGACCAACCTGGCCGACAACCCGCTCACCGGTGAAAAGGCCGGCATCCAGCAGAAAGTGCTGCAGCCGGGCATCTACCTGGTCAATCCCAAGGAACGCGAGATCGATATCGTCGAGATCGGCTACCGGGAAAAGAGCCTGGCCGTCGCCCATAAGGTCGACCGCGAAGGCCATCCCGTCTTCGACGAAAGCGGCGAACCGCAACTCGCCGACGGCGATCCCGGCGGCATCAGTTTCCCTTCGAACGACGGGTTTAAAATCTACATGGACTTCACGGCCGTCTGGGGCATCATGCCCGATCAGGCCGCCGAGGTCGTCCAAAAGTTCGGCAACGTGCAGGCGGTCGAAGACAAGGTCGTCATCCCGCAAGTCGAAAGCATCTGCCGCAACATGGGCTCGAAGTTCGCCGCCGTCGACCTGCTCGTCGGCGACTCGCGGCTGCAATTCCAGCAAGACACGTCCGAAGCCTTCGGCGCAGCGCTCGAAGATAAAAACGTCACCATGCTCAACGGGCTTGTGCGCTACATCTACATTCCGCAGCAAGTCCGTACGCCCATTCAAATGGGTTACATCGCCGACGAGCTGAAACTCACCCGCGATCAGGAACAGCTTACCGCGAAAACCGAGGCCGACCTGCGCGAAGCCGAACGCAAGGTCGAGCTGGAAGAAGAACGCACGATCGTCGAAACGGCCAAACTCGTGGCCGAACTCAAGGCCGAAGGCGCGAAAGAAGCCGCGCAGACCGAAGCCGAAACCGTGAAACTCGTCGCGGCCATCGACAAGCAAACCGCGGCGATCGAAGCCCAGGCGACCGTTGTCCTCGGGCAAGCCAACGCCGACGCCAAGAAGCTGATGGAAGAAGCCCGCGCCGAAAAGTTCGGCCTGGCCGTCGCCGCCTTCGGCTCAGGGCCGGCTTACAACCAATGGGTTTTCGCCCAAGGGCTGCCCGAAGACATCCGGCTCAATCTGCTCTACGCCGGCGACGGCACGTTCTGGACCGACCTGAAAGGCTTCACCGAAACGCTCCTCGGCCGCCAACTGCAACAGCAGCGCCAGCCGGCCAAATCCCCCGCGCCGCGCAAGTAGCCACGGTGCACCAGTGCACAACAGTGCACAATGGTGCACATGTGCAATGCACCGGGCCATGTTTTGTCGCGCGTCGCCGATCGGGGACGGTTTCGATTTGTCGAGGGCTGTCCCAATTTTCGCCGCGCGAAAATGGGAATGTCCCCCCTCGCTCTCTCTAGGGTCGTAGTCGTAGGCCGGAACCAGGAGCGCAGTGACGCCGCTCCGGCAATCGCGCTCCAACGCCCTTTGTCGGCACCCTCCGCCGTTTGCCCGCGCGCTTTTCCCGCGCGGGCAAGCGTCCATCGCGCAGGCGCGCATACATGCATCGATCGATGCGCGCTCGTTCGCCGCGCTGCCGGAACTTCGCTGCGCTCGGTCCGGCCTACATCAGCAGCGCGCCGCGAAGCCCGGGGACTGTCCCCCTCACGCGTGTTCCGCGTGTTCCGCGCGTACGCCCGCTCGCGCGTTTGCGTTTAGAGACGCAACCCTTGGAAGAGTTGCGATAGATGCGATATTTCCTGCTCGCGCGATTGCAGTTCGGCCTCGCACGTGGGGCCGATCGCTGGGGCTTTGCCGTCGAGATATCCCAACCCGCGCAGCAGCCGCAGGGCGATCTGGGCGTTGCCGTCGAGCACGGCTTTGCAGACCGTGCCGATCGACGCATCGACCAGCATGCCTAGCCGCGTCTCGCCGGCGTCGCGCGCTTCGAACAACTTGCGATTGAGCGTCGTGCGAAACAGGTTGTCTTCGTTTCGCCACCGCCGCAGCGTCCGCACGGAAACACCAGCCTGAGCGGCCGCGTCAGTCGCCCGCATGCCGGCCAACAATGCGTTGAGCGCCAGCACCTGCTTCGGCGGCAACACGGCATCCGGCTCGTCGGTAACGACTGGTCCGCCCGCGCCAGGTGGCGCCGCATGCGCCTCTTCGCTGGCCGAATCGTGTTGGCCGCGGCTCTGTCCGGTTGTGTCCTCTTTTGGCCGGTTTTGTCCGCGCGAACCCCCCTCGCCGGGGAGTGGGGCGGACATTTCCGGCCACGGCGGGACACCAAAACCGTCGTGTTTCTCGGCCTTTTTCTCCTGGCGTGTCCGCTTTTGGCCGCTTTTGTCCCAATTTCGCATGGTTTCGTTTCCGACAGGCTTTAAGGGCAGGTGTTAGGTATCAGGCTTGAGGTGTGAGGCCTGAGGGCTCAGGCTTGAGGAATCAGGATTTCGGTTTGCGGGTCGCCATCCAACTAGAGGCCGTTGGCGCCGCGGCAATCGGGCCGCCGCCATGGCCCCGGCCCAGATTTCGAGCTTGGCGGCTCCTCTTATTATAATCCAAGGACCCTATTTTAACAATACAAAAAAACACAAGAATATACAAAAATCCAATCCTCGCCACCTCCGCCGCACGCCAGCGAATCCTGCTAAGCCGCAGCGGTGTGTTCCACCCCGGCCATTTCCGGTAAACTACTAACTGCGGGCGGTGTGCCCGACCCGGTGGAGTTAGCTGCATTTCTTCGCGGGCGTATTTCAGGGAAAAAGAATGCTGAATTGGGAAACGACCGTCGGTCCCGTAATGAGAGGATGCAAAGTGAAATTCCTCGGCACTGCTTCCGTATCCGCTGTTGTCGCACTTTTGATGCTAACGGGTTGCAGCGAAGACGCTCGACAGGCGGCGCCACACGTGGTCGTCGGCGCAATGGCTGAAGTCAGTGGTGCAAGCAAGGGGTTCTTTGTTACCGACGGCCAGCCAACATACCATGACTGGAACGCCGGCTTTGGCAATATCATCGAACCGCTTGAGGGTGCTCATGCCGCCTCATTTCATGCGTTTGCACAACCCAAGAATGCGATGGCTCTATTCGCTCGCGACCGCAAACATGTGTACATGGCAGTTTCCTACACTCCACGCGAGATTACTGGGGCTGACGCAAAGTCGTTCAGCCTTATCACAAACGACGGTCTATATGCTAAAGATGCCAAGCATGTTTACTTCCTGGGAGTCCCTATCCTTGAGGCCAATCCGCTGACGTTTGAAGTTTTAATGTATCCGTTTTCTCAGGATAAGGAGGATGCATTCATAGGTGCTGCACCGATCCCCAATGTTGACCGGGAGTCCTGGCGTCCGCTACGAGAGGGCTGGGCTGATGATTGCTGGGAGCGATCCGCAAACGTCATCCGTCCCAAGCCGCAAGAGTCCATTCACGTCAATGGGTGGTCACGGGACGCGAACGCATTTTACTACGGACGGGAAGCGATTTCCGGCATCGACGTAGCCACGTTCGAAGTTCTCAGTGACTACTACGCAAAAGACAAGAACAACGTCTACAGTCAGCACTATGGCAAGTTAGTTGCGATCAAGAACGCAGACGCTAGCACATTCGTTGTTCATGAAGACGCGGAAGAAATTCTCGGGCGACCAAGAGGTGCGGATGCTCACGACGCGAATTCGCAGTATCGCGACGGTAAGGTGTTCAACGCCAATTGATGGTGTTTCCCATTTCCGTGCGTGCGGTCACATCGGCCGCAGGCAGATAGCGTCGATCCCTAGCTCGCAGTTCGGCGCTTGGGTGAGAATGACCGCGTGGAGTTCGGACGGGTCGTGACGGCAGCCGATTTTGCAGGAATGTAGGCCTAAGGCCGGCGTCGAACGAGCCCGCGAAGCGGGCGGAAGCACATAGCCGGGGGTCAGGAGCAGCGAGCTTTGCGAGCTGCGACGCAGCCCCCGGTAACGAATTCAACGCCATCGATCGACCTCGCCAGTTGCGCGGCCTGTGAAGGATGGTCATCGAGGTCGAAATCGCACCCGCGCCGCGCCGGTTGAGTTTTGGCCTCGGACAGCGACCATCGAGCGCCACATCGCTGGCGAGGCCAATGAGAGTTTCAGCAACTTCTACCGTGGGCTGTGCGCAGGCTTCGCCTGGCGCTTGCCCACGGCTATACGCTGTCATCCCTTGCGGGATTCCATACCGCGCCGCACGCCGACGGAAAGCGAGCGCGGGCGGCGTTCCATGCACGCTTTCCTCCATGGCATGGGCGGCACGGTTCACTCTCAACCGAACAGCGTCATGCATACGATGTCGGCGTCGTGAAAGTGACGGCGAAGAAGAATCCGAGGAGCGCCCGATTTGATCGGTCGTGCTACCCCAGCACACTAAGCCCGATCGCTGCGGCGGCCAGGGCGCAGGCGAACCAATCGCGACGGCTGAATCTGCCACTCGCGCCGCTGAAGCGCAGGAAATTGAGCATAGCGCCGGTGGGGCAGCCGTAATGGCAATAGGCCATCGGCTTGAAGGCGGCGAAGACCAATCCAACCGCCGCGATCGAAAGCGTCGCCCAACCGGCAATGCGAAAGACGAAGGCGTCGAACGGTTCGATGCCCACCAGGCTCAGCGGCCAATGCAGCATGGCGACGAGTACGACCAGCGTCAGCAGCATGGCGGGCAAAAGACGCAGCAGCCGGTCGACTTTGCGCGGTACGCGCAGCTGACGTTGTGTAAGGCGTAACAACCACTGCATGGGAATGAGAAACACGGTCAACAGGAAGAGCACAGGCACCCGGGCTCGAAGTCGGTCAAATTTGCGCATGCGCAACAGTTGAACTCGCCGCGGCGAGTAGCGGAGAAGATCCTGCATCGCGCCGAACGGACAAAGATGCGTGCAGTACACTTGCCGCCCGGTCAAGAGCGGACAAATCAGCGCAGCGAGCGTCAGCAAGACGAGCGCCGGCGCGACTCGCCAGGCAACGCCATTCTGTGCCCAGCCCACGAGCAAGGCCTGCGAGACCATGTCGGCATTGATGAAGCCCAGGTACACGATCAGCGCCACCTGAAACATCACGCGCAACCAGCGCCGGCCGCGGAGATGCGTGAGCGAGATGCCGAGCGCTGCCACGACCATCGCCGCCGTGCCGTAGTCGCGCGGCCGCAGTTCGATGAGCGGCTTCGGCTTGGGAAGTGGCTTCTCGCGCCCGATTTCCTTGGCCGTATGAATAATCGCTTCGGCCACAGTCGTGCTCGTCTTGGTCGCGCCGGAAACACCTTCAATGCCAGCGTCGACCATGTCGAGCTGAGCGATTTCCTCCAGGCGAAATCCCTTGAACGTGTTAAAGAAGTATTCATCTTCCTTCACGTAGTTGACGAACGGATACGGTTCGTTATTGTCAAAGCTGCTGCGGATCATCGCGCCAACGACCAGGCCTTTGGCATCGAGGGCGATGAGCGTATCGGTGGGGCCCTGGTAACCCATCATCTGATCGGCATGCGGCGACGTGCGCGTGATGCGGCCGAGCAATTGGCCGTTCCCATCGAGCACGCGCCGCAAGCTCGGCTTCTCCGGATCAACTTCGAGCCGCACGGCCGAGAGAAAGAATTGTTTGGCTTCATCAACGGCGATCTCGTTGGGAAATCGCGATGAAGGATTCTCACCGCCGAGGCGCACGGCAATTCCCTCGACGATCGCGCTGCTCGTAAGTGTCGCGCCCGAAACGGCGTCGACCTCGGCATGGCTCGCTTCCTGCCAAGTCAAGCCTCGCAGCGCGGTCATGAACTGCTCGTTCTCGACGACCTTTTGCAAATGCTCGCGAGTGTCGCCGCTGCGGATCACCGAAGCGCCAAGCACGCGATTGTCCGCACCGAAGGCGACCAACGAATTTGTGGGACCCGAGAAGCCGATCACCTTGTCCGCCTCGGGCGAAGTTTGTACGACGAACCCGAGCAGCTTGCCGGTAGCGTCGGTCACTTGCTGGCCGCCATGTTCCGCGTCGTAGTCACCCAGCGAACTCGCCTTGGGAAAGAAGGGAAGCACTTGCTCGATTTTGAGCGGCTCCACGCGTTCGCCCCGCTTTTGGGCCACGAACCAGCGATGCTGACGATGAATCGCCAGCAGAATGATCAGAAACAGAACCAATCGGAAGCCGTGTAGCCCGAACGTTCGCCAGCGGCTCGGCCGTTCGCGCGGCGAGCGGTCGAGGATCGGAAGCGAAACCATAGGCGGAATTCCGGCTTACGGATTGGAACGATGCATTCGGTTAGGATAACCTATACGGCAGCATACCTGTGCGGCAAGCCTCGACCGGCAATTCGCTCGATCGCAGCGCCGCCGCCTGTTCTTGAGAGAGATGAACCCACGATGGAGTTTCGAATGTTCTCGCGTAACTGGCTTCCCTTCGTTTTGATCACGGCGCTCGCGCTCATCCACGAATCGGTCTTCCCGCCGCAATTGATGGCCGCTCAGCGTGTCGTCGAATCGGCCCGCGAAATTCCGGTGGCCTACGATGTCGATGTCGTTGTCGTGGGTGGCACAACCGGCGGTGTTTCCGCCGCGTTGGCGGCCGCCGAGCAAGGCGCTTCGGTGTTTCTCGCCGCGCCGCGGCCGTACCTGGGCGAAGACGTATGCGGCACGCTCCGACTCTGGCTCGAACCGGGCGAAGAACCGACGACGGCCTTTGAACGGCAATTGTTCGAAGCCGGGCCCTCGCAGCAAGCGTTTGCCGCCCGCCTGCCATTTCAATACGAAGCGGATCTACCAAGCGACGCCAAGCACCGTGATGGCGATCCGCCGTCGCGACTGACCGACGGCCGCTGGGGCAGCGCGTCGACCGACTCGGTGCAGTTCAACGACGACGTGACGATCGTCGCGAATCTCGGCGGCAACAAGCGTGTGAAGCAGTTGCACTTGCTCGTCTACCAACGTTCCACCGAATTCGAAGTCGCCGACATTCAAGTTTGGACTTCGCCCAACGGCACACTTTGGCGCGATCTGGGCAAAGTGAAAAACCCCATGGCCGGCAAAGGCGTGAGCGAAGATAACGCCATCGATCTGTCACTCGAAATCAAACAGCCGTGCAGCTATGTCAAGGTGCTCGTCCACAAGGCTGAGAACGCCGAACGCGTCCTGCTCGGCGAACTGGTTGTGGTCGAAGACCGCCCGGTTGCTCCGCAAGTCGCGACCACACGGGTTCCCCCAACGCCCATGCAAGTGAAATACGCGCTCGACCAAGCGCTCATCGACGCAGGTGTGACATTTCTTTATGGATCGCCAGTAACCGATCTGCTTCGCGACGCGGACGGGCGTGTGGCCGGCATTGTCATGGCGAACCGCGCCGGCCGGCAGGCCGTCAAGGCGAAGGTCGTGATCGACGCCACGATGCGGGCCAGCGCCGCACGGCTTGGCAACACAAAATTCGAACCCTATCCAACCGGCTTACAGTCATTCGAGCGCGTGGTTGTGGGTGGCGCGTCGAAGACGGCCGACGGCATGCAAATGAACAAGGCGCCAGTTCAATTCACGTCGAAAGAGGGAACGCACGATGTCTACGTCTATTCGCTCCAATTACCCATGAACGATGGCGGGGTCGCCGCGTTTGCCGAAGCTGAGCAACTGGCGCGCGACAAAACTTTCGACGCCGCATTGGTTGACGAGGCCGACTTCCTATTCCAAGTGCCACCCGACCCGATACATTCGAGGGCTAATTCGACCATTGCTGCGTTCGACGCGGCAGCGGTCATGCTCGATGTCTGCCAACCGGCCGATACCTCGCACCTCTTCGTGCTGAGCGGCTGCGCCGATGTCTCGCGCGAGGCGGCCGCTCAGCTCATGCGGCCGTTGAATTGGATGCGGCTTGGATCGCGAGTTGGCGCCGCGGCGGCCGAGTTGGCCAAGTCGCGGACACTGGCCGGCGATCTGGCCCTTTTCTGCGATCCACCCAGTAATGCCGACAACGAAGCCGAAGTGCGCGAATTCCTCAGCGGCGTGCGCCCGACTCACTCGCAACAACCGACTATTGCTTCGGCCGAGCGATCGCTGCCCGTCTTGGGCGAGTACGATGTTGTTGTCATTGGCGGCGGCACCGGCGGCGCGCCGGCGGCGATTGGCGCGGGACGCAAAGGCGCAAAAACTCTGCTTGTCGAGTATCAAGATCATCTCGGCGGTGTCGGAACCCTGGGCTTGATTTCGAGCTACTACCACGGCTATCGCAAAGGCTTCAGCGCCGAGGTCGACCAGGCCGTGGCCGCCATGGGTGGTCCGCAACGACGCGGCGGCTGGAACCCGATTACGAAACGCGAGTACTGGCGAGCCGAAGCCCGCAAGGCGGGCAGCGACATTTGGTTCTCGTCGCTCGGCTGTGGCGCCCTGGTGCGCGATGGCTACGTTGTGGGGGCGATTGTCGCCACGCCACAGGGCCGCGGCGTGGTGCTCGCCCACACGGTCGTCGATTCAACGGGCAACGCGGAAATCGCAGAAGCAGCCGGCGCTAAAACGATCACAACCAGCGCCGAACATGTAGCGATGCAAGGCACGGGATTGTCACCGCGCGCGCTTGGCACCGGGTATACGAATACCGATTATTCGTTCTCCGACGAATCCGACCCAGTCGACCAGTGGCGAATGATCGTATCGGCGCGGCGGAAATTCAAGAGCAGCTACGACATCTCGACGTTCATCGACTCCCGCGAGAGACGCCGCATTCAGGGCGAAGTTTTCATCACGCCGCTCGACCTGATGAATGGCCGCACCTACCGCGACACTATCGCCATGCACCAAAGCAATTTCGATACGCATGGCTACACGGTCCATCCCGTGTTCCTGATCAATTTTCCCGACAAGAAGCAAATGACCGTGCCGGTGCCGTATCGCGCGCTCTTGCCGAAAGGGCTCGACGGCGTGCTAGTCACCGGATTAGGCATTAGCGCCCATCGTGATTCGATGCCGATTCTGCGCATGCAAGCCTGCATTCAAAATCAGGGTTATGCGGCGGGTGTCGCAGCGGCGATGGCGGCCGAGGAGCGAACATCGACGCGCTCGATCAACATGCGGGTGCTGCAGCAGCATCTGGTCGAAATCGGATCGCTCGAATCGCCCGTCCTCGAACAGGAAGATTCGCCGCCGCCCAGCGCCGAGGCCGTGGCCGAAGCTGTTCGATCGGTGGTGCGCGAGTATCGTGGCCTGGCGATCATTCTTGACCAGAGCGAGGTTGCCTTACCGCTATTGCGCGACGCGTATCAAGCCGAGACAGTCACCGAGAACAAACTCGTTTATGCGAACATTCTGGGCATGCTCGGCGACGCGACCGGGGCGCCCACACTGATCGCAGAAATCGACAAGTCGCCCTGGGACGCTGGCTGGAACTTCCGTGGCATGGGACAATTTGGCGGCAGCATTTCGCAACTCGATTCACATATCATTGCCCTGGGCCGGTCCGGCGCCAAAGACGCGTTGCCGGTGATCTTGAAGAAAGTCGAGGAGCTCGACTCTGAGAAAGAGTTTTCGCATCATCGCGCCGTCTCCATGGCGCTCGAATCGCTGCGCGACACAAAGGCGGCGCCAGCCCTGGCCAAGTTGCTTGCCAAAGAAGGCATGACCGGATTTGCAATTACCGAGATCTCGTCCGAGGCGCAACTCTCGGGCAACGAACATCGCTCTCAGCCGCTGCGCGAAATCATCCTTGCTCGCGCGCTGTATCGATGCGGAGATTACAACGACGCGGCCAAGCAAATCCTGACCACTTATGAGCAGGACCTGCGCGGACTGTTCGCTCAACATGCCCAGGCGGTATTGCACGAAAAGCAATAGTTTGTCTCGGCGAGACGCTGCGCGCGAAGCGCTGGGTATCGCGACCTTTCGACGCAAGCCTACGAAAAGAGCCGCCCGGAAATTTTCCGAGCGGCTCTTTCCACTAAAGAACGAAGTGCATTGTTGCGGTCGCAGGCGTTGCGATAACTCGACAACGCGATGCGACATTCGGCTGCGTCAGCGAGGCAGATCGGCGGGCCGTGCCGCCGATTGTTCGACCGGCTTCGAGGCGGTCACCCCACCGGCGCCATGCTCTTCCTGGCGGACCAGCTTGCCGTCTTCAGTCCAGCCCATCCAGCGACCGGCGAGCGTGCCATTCTCATAGGAGCCTTCCGTAGCCTTCTGGCCATTTTCATGCCACCAGGTCCAGCGGCCTTCGGGCTTGCCGTCTACGTAAGAACCTTCCAACGCTTTCTGGCCATTGGAATACCACCAGGTGAACTTGCCGACTTCCAGGTCGTCGCGATATTCGCCGCGGATATGTTCCTGGCCGTTCGGATACCACGAAGTCCATACGCCGTGCTTAACGTCCTGGCCTTCGCGAGTGAACGTGGCCGGCTTGGCTTCCCACCAGTTGTCGTCGGTTTGGCGAACGACTTTGGCAAAAAGATACGTGCCCTCGGCCTTCTTTTGGGCGGCCGAATGGTAGCTGGTCTTCGTCGCGATCTTGTGGCCTTTCACGTATTTGTCGTCGGCCGTCGGCTTGCCCTCGGGCGACCATTCGCGAGCGAAGCCGTCGACTTCGCCGTTGAGGTAATTGATCTCGCGCATCTTGCGCCCGTTCGAGTACCACCAAGTCGACGTGCCGTGGCGTTGCCCGGCGGAGAAGGCCCAGTCGGAAACCTTGTTTTGCTTGGCGTCGAAGATGATCCACTGACCATCGAGCTGGCCGTTGTCGAATTTAGCCTGCGAGATAAACGGGCCTTCGAACTGATTGAACGGAACCTGGGTGAACAGGGGCGACTCATCGCGACGGTGCCAGCGATGCCAGACCCCGTTTCGCTCGCCCATGTTGTATTCGCCTTGGGCGACCAAATTGCCTTGCTCGTCCCATTGCTTCCACGAACCGTGGTTGATGTAGTTGCCGTAATCGTCTTGCGCCACGTGGCGCTCGATCTTGACCTGGCGATTCGCAAACCGCTCACGAATGATTTCCGATTCGGTTTCGCCACGCGTGGCTGCGTCGAGTTGTGCCGGTTCGTCGGCCGGCTCGGCGGCTTCAACGGTCGGCGCTGGTTCGTCGTAGTCGGGCGTGGCATAGTCGTTGGCGTCGTATTGATCGTCGAGGCTCTCTTGTGGCGCATCGATCTGTTGGTATTCGTCGTCTTCGACCGGACCCGTGAGCAACGGGCTAAGATCGACCGGTTCCTCGCCGAGCGTGGCGGGAGCTTGTTGAGCAGAGAGCGGGCTCGCAATGAGCACGAACAGTAGCACGGAAAGCCAACGGCGGTTGGCGAACAGAGAAACGATAGCCATTATGCACTCCTTTGCGTTCTTGCTAGCAGCGGCGATACTCGCCCGACGGGCTGGCGCGAAATCCTTTTCGCACCCGTCTGTGCCCACATGGCCGCAACGTGTCGCGCCGGCAATACCCAGCGCTTGGCGGTCATCGGACAGTACTGTTCATCGACCGGCTTTTCCGCACTCTTCGGCGAGATAATTAAAGCCGTTGCAAGCGGCAGAATGATCAAAGTCGCTGCGATCGCCATTTTCTTCGCAGCCGTTAAACTTTAGCACTCGAATCTGGTGTGATTGGGGCGGATTACTGGCGAATTCCGCCCAAAATTCGCCAGTCGCTGGTTGCCGCGCCCCGGGTGCCGGGGCTAGAATGCCCGCTTTTCCAGAAAAATCCTCCCGCTTCGACGACATTAATCCGCCGGATGCCGGGGTGTTGGAAACTTCATTTTCTCGGGGAGTCCTACTCAAAATGCCCACGAAAATTAACGCCGGTGTGATTGGAACAGGTTTTATTGGTCCCGCGCATGTCGAGGCCGCCCGGCGGCTCGGCAATGTCGAGATTCTCGGATTGGCCGAGGCCAACGAAGATCTGGCCAAAGCCAAGGCCGAGGCGCTGTCGATTCCGCGCGCCTATGGCGATTACCACAAGCTGCTGGCCGACCCCGACATCCAAGTGATTCATAACTGCACGCCGAATCATCTTCATTTTCAGGTGAACAAGGATATTCTCGCCGCCGGTAAGCACGTGATCAGCGAAAAGCCGCTGGCCATGAACACACAAGAAAGCGGCGAGTTGGTGCGGTTGGCCGAAGAGTCGGGGCTGATTCACGCCGTCGACTTCAACTATCGCTATTATCCGCTCGTGCAACACGCCCGCGAAATGATTCGCCAGGGAGAAGTGGGCGATGTGTACGCCATTCACGGTTCCTATCTCCAAGACTGGCTGTTGCTGGCGACCGACTGGAACTGGCGACTGGTTCCCGAACTTTCCGGCGATAGCCGCGCCGTGGCCGACGTAGGCAGCCATTGGTGCGACCTGCTGCAATTCATCACCGGGCTACAGATTACCAAGGTGTTTGCCGATTTGCGCACCGTGCATAAAGAGCGCATGAAGCCCAAGAAGGAAGTGGAAACGTATACCGGCAAGATCCTTTCGGCCGACGACTACGAAGCGCAACCGATCAATACCGAAGACTACGCCTCGGTGCTGTTCGAGTTGTCCAACGGCGCGCATGGCGTGTTCACCGTGAGCCAGGTATCCGCCGGCCGGAAGAACCGGCTCTACTTTGAAATCGACGGTTCCAATTGCGCCCTGTCGTGGGACCAGGAATCGCCGAATGAAATGTGGATCGGCCGCCGCGAAAAATCGAACGAAATTCTGGTCAAGGATCCCTCGCTGCTGCACGAAGCGGCACGCGAGTATGCGCACTATCCGGGTGGACATCCCGAAGCTTATCCCGACGGCCCCAAGAACTTGTTCCGCAACGTTTATCGCGCGATCGCCGCCGGCAAGGGGATGCCGGCGGATCCCGATTGGAGCACATTCGTCGACGGCCACAACGAGGTCGCCATCTGCGAAGCCGTGCTCACCAGCCATCGCGAGCAGCGCTGGGTCGACGTGTCGCACTGACCGGCGATTAGGTGCGCCAAACCATGTCGGAAAATCCGTACGACGCTCCGTTTGCAGCGGGTCCGCCGCCGGCCACATTGCCGCCGGCGCCCGAGGCGGTTCGCTGCAAGTGCGGGTTCGATATTCCGGGCGATGTCGCGCTGCCCGGCGCGAATGTGCGCTGTCCCAGTTGTGCGCGCATCGTAAAACTGCCAGGCAAGGCCTTCAATCCGATGCCCGCGCGCCTGTTCGTTGCCGTCGTTTCCTTTTTGCCCTTCAGTCTGGCGCTGGTTTGGCTGAGCGTACAAGCAAAAAAAGCATATGGACGCGGTGACTACCCGGAAGCGATGCGTCTGGTGGACCGACTCTATTTCTACTGCAACATCGCCCTTTGTCTTTTTTTCGCGCCGCTGGTGCTCGCCCTGATCGGATTGGCTGTCGTGCTGTTGTTGGGCGAGTAACCTACGATTGCGATTCCGCACTGCCATCCAAACGCTCGGACGATGGCAACCGAGCCGGTAAGGCCTCTCCGAGAATGCCGGACCCCACAATTAACGAACAACCCATAGGTAGTATATTCGCCTAGGGCAACTCCCGCCTGGAGTGCACTCTTCTGCACCATTTTGCCCTGCCAAGTGGTCATTTCTCGGGGAAATAGGCGATTCGACCCATTCCGCGTGTGCAACGGAGCGGGATCGCCGAACCAGGCGAATCTCGATGTTCCTGCGGCAGGTTATCGCGCGGTCCATCGTTGTTAGGACAACGAGTAACCGATGACTGGCCGGCAATTCACCGTCTAGGTCATTGCCAGCGAGGGGTAAATTTTGGGATAAATACGTTCTTTCCAATTCGCCCCCTTTTTTCCGCACTCGCCCGATGGAGAGAGACGAAGCCCATGCCTGGAGAAACCTGTAACGTCGCCCTGATCGGCTCGAAATTCATGGGCCGAGCCCATTCGAACGCCTATTTGAAAGTCGCCAAATTCTTCGATTTGCCCGTGGCCCCGGTCATGCATACCGTAGCGGCCCGCAATGCCGAAGACGTTGCCGCGTTCGCCAAGCGTTGGGGTTGGCAGAATGCGTCGACTGATTGGCGAGCTACCGCGACGAGCGACGAGATCGACCTGGTCGACGTCGTTACACCCAACAACGTGCACTGCGAGCACACTCTCGCGGCGCTGGAAGCGGGCAAGCATGTGGCCTGCGAAAAGCCGCTCGCCGCCACGCTCGACGACGCTCGGCAAATGGTCGCGGCAGCCAAGAACGCTAAAGGTAAGTCGTTCGTCTGGTACAACTATCGTCGCTGCCCGGCCGTGGCCCTAGCGCATCAAATCTGCAAAGACGGCAAGCTCGGCCGCATCTACCAGATTCGCGGTTGCTACCTGCAAGATTGGGCAGGCCCCGACACGCCTTTGATGTGGCGTTTCCAGGGTGAAGTGGCCGGCTCCGGCGCGCTTGGCGATTTGTGCGCTCACACGATCGATACCGCGCGGTTCATTACCGGCGACGAAGTAAGCGAAGTCGTAGGCGCAACAATGGAAACGGTAATTAAGGAGCGAGTGATTCTGGAAGGAGGCGGAGGCGAGATATCCGGCCGCGGCGCACAAACCGCGCAAAAGACCGGGGCCAGCACGGTCGACGACATCGTGCTGTTTGTCGCCAAAATGCAGAGCGGCGCCCTGGCCACATTCGAAGCCACCCGGCTCTCGACCGGCTACAAGAATTCCAACCGCATTGAAATCCACGGCGAAAAGGGCGCCATTCGGTTCAACTTCGAGCGCATGAACGAACTCGATTGGTACGACGCCACGTTGCCGGAAAATCTGCAAGGATGGTCGACCATCAATGTGACCAACGGCAATGCCAATCATCCCTATGCCGGCGCCTGGTGGCCGGTCGCTCATGTCCTGGGTTACGAGCATTCGTTCATCAACGAAACGGCCGATATTCTCAGCGTCATTGGCGGACAGGATCCTGTCGTGCCGCTACCCGACTTTGCCGATGCCTACGAGGTGCAGCGCGTGCTAGCGGCCGTTACAGCCTCGAGCGAGCAACACACGCCGATCCCGCTATCGGAAATTCAATAGAAACCGTGCGAAAACACCGATTTTGTGTCCGTCCGGCAATAGAACGTTCGCAACAATTCGAATGTTATTCGGTGGCGTATCTCTGCGCCGCATTCGCAACTGGTTTTGCCTTCGTGCAACCAGTACGATTGAGGAAACATCTCCTTCCGCCTAGCAACTCCATAGAAGGACAAGATCATGACTAAAATTCTCACCCACAATCGCGCAACCCTGGTGCTGCTGGGCGTGGCCCTGGGGTTGGTGATGGGCGTCGTCGGCAGTCGACTGCTGGCCCCCGTTCCGGTCGCCGCGGTCGCCACGCACGGCGGCGAGCAATTCGCCATGGCGACCGGACCGGTCGACGATCGTTTCGAAGCGCTCTTCTTTCTCGATTACCTGACCGGCGACCTGTCGGCCGCCGTACTCAACACGCGCGGCGGTGGATTCAACTCGATGTTTAAGACCAATGTGCTGAAGGATTTTGGCGGCGCGATCGGCAAGAACCCGAAG
>JAGQOS010000279.1 GCA_020427265.1 Planctomycetales bacterium | reverse complement strand
TGCCAATTCCGCCACTCCGGCTCGGTGTTGCTTGAGCCGTTTCCAGGTGTCTCGATTATCGCCATTTCGTCGCCATCTGCAAGTGCCTAAGTCGACTGCCAGGGCCGCGGCCTGCCTCTTTTGTCGCACGTTCCGCGCCGGCAAACCTGGTTCAATACGAGCGCGGCGGTATTATTCATGGCAACTTGACTCGAAGAATCTATCAGCGAAACGAGGGTAAGCGTTGGGAGGATAAACGTTGGTTCGTTGCGCACCGGCGGGCATATGTCGATGCAAAAGAGCTACGGCAATTGCTCGGTCGTCTCGCGTGCCGACGGTTCCTTGCCCGGACGCCTCGCTAGATCGTAGCAAATCACGCGCGACTTCGTCCGCAAATAGAGCCGCCCATCGGCAATGGCTGGCGTCGTGCAATTGAGCGGGCCACTATCGCGAAACGTTTTCTTCCATAACTTCTCGGCTTCAACTTGCCCCTCGCCGGTGCGTTCAAGTTCGCGCATACCCAGTTTCTCACGAAAGAATGTCGCCTCGGCCATGCGACCCTCGTCATCGATTCTTGCGTCGATCTTCGGCAAAAACTTATTCGGATCCGCAGCAAAGCCTAACAAGCCGTCCCAGGCATAGAAGACCATGCCGTCCGCCGCGACTAACGATGCATACCGTGGCCGATCAAGCTGAAGTAGTGTCATCCAGTGGGACTTTCCCGTCGACAAGTCGACGCACGCCAAGCGACGTTCGCCTTGTACAAAAACGAGGTCATTGGCCACAACCGGCGACGAACCGGAATCAGCTGAACCATTGAACACCCATTGCTCGCGCGCCTCGCGAGCGGAAATCTCAAAACAGCGGAGCCCGCTCTTGCGACTGCCGCCGTAAGTAAGCAACCGATTCTCAATTACAACCGGCGTGGAATGACTCGCATGCGACTCTACTCTCCAGCGCACGGAACCATCGTGCGGATCGAGGCACACGGTCTCTCGACCTACGTGGACGATAACCAGATCCTCATTGGAAGTCGAAAAGACTACGGGACTCGCATGCCCGGCTTGCTCCTTAGTTTCGCTGAGTTGCCAAAGCACCTTTCCATTTGAAGCATCAAGACCAAATACCTGTTGAGCGACCACAATCGCAACTCCATCGGCAACACAGATCGACGATTGCAAGAATTCGTCGCGAAATTCACCCGGCAACCGCGTTTCCCAGAGGCTCTTGCCATTCACGGCATCGACACAGCGTGCACGTCGCCCGGCACCGAGAACATAAATTCGTTTCTCGATAACAGCCGGTGTGCCCGACTGCGGGAAGCGACAGTAGAGGCTTTCCATTTCATTCCGCCAGCGAGTCTTGCCATTGTCAAGATCGAGGCAATAGACTCGCTCATCAAAGCGGAAATTCTTGCTGCGAGTCTCCTGCTCGTCGCGCCGATTGCGTTCATACTGTTCGTACTCGGCTTCGCTCATGCTGGTCCGCTTTTCCGGCGCAAGATACGGAAATTTGGCTGGCGGCAAGTCTTCGTCCGAGACTTTCGTCTTCTCATGTGCAAAGAGGAAAACGCACCCGTCGGCGACCACAGGACTTCCCCAACCGCCCTGCCCTCCCGAGGGAATACTGTCTTCGCTCTGCCAAATGGGTAGTATTCCGCT
Organism: Planctomycetales bacterium; assembly: GCA_020427265.1. Taxonomy (GTDB): domain Bacteria; phylum Planctomycetota; class Planctomycetia; order Pirellulales; family JAGQOS01; genus JAGQOS01. Next base: position 4,998 of record JAGQOS010000279.1, on the reverse strand, counting down.
TGCCGGTAGTGATCGCACGATAGCTGGCGAATCTGGCGCCACGCCGGTTCCCTGCGGACCGCGCCATTGATTCCAATCGGCCGCTGGTGAGTAGCCGGCACATCGAAACAATGCACATACGCAAGCAAGAATCGTCCACACCTTTTCGGTCGACTTCATCTTTAGATCCTCGCCATGGAATTCGACGGAAGATAACTTCGCACACTGCGCCAAACAGCCTACAAGATCGGGCTCGCGACCTATCGGGCACTTAATTCATGCACGGCTTCGACCAAGGCCACGGCATTTTCAACCGGTGTTTGTTGAAGCACACCATGCCCAAGATTAAAAATATGCCCCGCGCGCCCGGCGGCTTGGTCGAGAACTTCCTGGGCGCGCTGGCGGATTGTCGGAATGTCGGCCAACAGCACCATCGGATCAAGATTTCCCTGCACGCAACGGCGGGGTCCAACCGCTTCTATCGCCGTATCAAGCCGCACACGCCAGTCGACACCGATAATCGACTCGCCGGCTTCGACAAGCAACGGCAATAAGGCCGGGTTGCCAGTTGCGAAATGAATGACCGGGGCGCCTGGGGTAATTCCGTTGAGAATTGTCTTCATGTACGGCAACACAAATCGGCGATAATCGTCGGGCCCCAGACACCCCACCCAACTATCGAAAAGCTGTACGACCTGCGCGCCGGCGGCGATCTGAGCATTGAGGTAACGGACAACCGCTCGCGATAACCGCGACATGATCGCTTCCCATGCCGCCGCATCGCGATACATGATCGTCTTGGTGTGCAAGTAATTTCGGCTCGCCCCTCCCTCAATCGCGTAGCTTGCAAGCGTGAACGGCGCCCCCGAAAAACCGATCAGCGGCAAGTGGGCCGGCAGATCGGCGCGAGTTTGCCGAACCGTTTCAATCACAAAGTCGAGCGCCTCGACGCTCTCGAGTTCCAGCAGTCGATCCACGTCGGCCGCTTCGCGCACCGGATTATGGATAACTGGCCCTTCCCCGGCGGCAAATTCTAGATCGAGCCCCATTGGTTCGAGAATCGGCAACAGGTCGGAAAAGATAATCGCGGCATCCACTCCGAGTCGATCGACCGCGGTACACATCACTTCGGAACAGAGTTTCGGATTCTTACACAGATCGAGGAACGTCGTCTGCGCGCGTACTTCGCGATATTCCGCCATATAACGCCCAGCCTGCCGCATCAACCAGATCGGCGTATATGGCACCGGTTCCAAACGACAGGCCCTCATGAAAGGGCTATCAAACCAAGCGGGCGCCGGCGTATCAGACAATGGTGCGGACGTGTCGTGCGAGTTGGTCAAGATACTTACCTTCTTCTTGCGTTGCGAAATCTCGGCCGCGCGCTCGGCGGCCTCCTTGACGAGTTGCCCCATCTTCCCGTGCTTTGGCTCGATGTCGACCGACACGCCTTGCTCGCGCAAAGCTTCCGTCGTGGTTGGACCGATCGATGCAATGACCATGCGTTCCAGTTCGCTGCGCAGGGCCAGCCCCAAATCGAGTCCTTCCGCCAACTTCAGCAAATGGATAACCTGACGAGCCGATGTGAACATCGCTACATCGCGCTGGCCTGACGCGATAGCCCGAACATTGGCTTCGAGCGGCGCCACGTCTTCGGGGAAATCCCAGTCGTAAACCCGTACGCGTTCTACGACCGCGCCGCGGGCTTCGAGACCAGCCAACAGGCTAGGGCTCGATTCGCCATACTCCTGCACGGCCACAACCAAATTAGCCAGCGGCACATGCGCATCGATCGTAGTCAGCACTTCTCGCCAGGTATTAGGTTCGCCGGCCAGATACGTTGGCTGCACGCCAATTTCACGTAGCGCCGCAACCGGTTTCGGACCGCGCGCCACCGAAACCGAATCGGCCAAGGCGGCAAGAAACCGCTGATGGTCGACCTGTCGTTCGATCTGAGCGAAGAGATGCCGGACACCAACTCCCGTCATCCAGATCACAACATCGATTTGCCCGGTCATCAATCGATTAGCGAAATCGATCGCGGCGCGCCCCGAGGCGGCGGGCACTTCACGCAACGACGGGCTGACATGCGATTGACCGCCGAACCGCTCGATCATGCGGCCCATTTCCTCAGCCCGCCGGCTTTCGAATGCCGCCACGCGCATTCCAGCAAAACTTGTCGACGTTTCGGTCATGCCTGATCCCTTGTCGCAACAAGGCGCTGCTCGCGCGCCGAGTATCGCAGTTAGAGCGAATTGGCGGAGATCTTCAAGTTCGGCAACGCCTCGGCCAGCGCGGCCACACCCACTTTGTCGATCTCAGTAAGCCGTACGTTGAGCGACTTAAGTTGTTGCATCTGCTTGAAGCTTTCGACGGCGGCGTTGGTCAACTTCGTGTTCTCCATTTCCAGGGCCTCGAGCTTGGGCAGCTTCGCCAAGTATGCGATCGACGCGTCGGTGAGTTCCGTTTCATTCAGGCTGAGCCAGTTCAAGTTTTCTAGATCCGTTAACGCTTCGACACCCGAATCGGTAATCGTCGTGTGCCACAGATCCAGTCGCTTCAGATTTTTGAGCTTGCCCAACTCTTTCATCCCGGCATCGCCTACGAAGGTTTCACTCAAATCTAACCGCTCGAGATTCTCCAATCCGGCAAGCGAAGCCATGGCGTCGTCGGTCAACGCAATGTCTCGCAGCGAGAGTTGTTTGAGCTTGGTTAGCCCTGCCAAGTGCGCGATCCCCGCATCCGAAACGCCATAGCAGCGAAACAGATTCAAGTCGCTCAGTTCGGTCAACTCCTTCAAATGCTCCAGACCGGCATCGGTGATGCTGCCGTCTTCAATGGCAAAACCTGTCAGCCCTTTGATCTGCTTGATCGACTCCAGGCCGGCATCGGTGACCGAAGCACTGCGAAGTTTGAGTGATTTGAGATTCTTCAACGCCGTCAATTCGGCAAGCCCCGTATCGCTGACCGCCATACAGCCGCGCAAGTCGAGGAGACGCAACTTGCCGATCGGCTTGAGATTCGTCAGTCCTGGATCGCCAATTTGGTTGTAGAGCAACGTCAGGTAGGTCAACTCCGGCAGTTCCTGAAGATACACGAGTCCTTCGTCGGTAATGTACGAGTTGCGACGAAGATTGAGTTTCTTCAGTTTTTTGAGCGGCTGGAGCGATTCAAGCGACTTATCGGTTATGTCTGTGTTCTCAAGCGTAAGATCTTCGAGATTCGTTAGCGTAGCCAAATGCGGTACGCCTTCATCCGTAATCTCAGCGCCCCACAGATACAGCGACGTGAGGGTCGTAAGGGCCGCAATCTTCGCGACATCGTCGTCGGTTGTCTGCAATTCGAGTAGGTTGACAGAAATCGGATTACCACCGGCATCGAACTCAATCTTGCCTCCGCGGGCCTTGACGGCTGCGATGCCCGCTGCCACGGCGTCCTCGCCCGCGCTGGCCGCATCTGCCGATGCATCGCTATCGGTCGATTGACCGCTGGCAGGTTCCGCCGCTTCCTCGGTGGGCAAATCAACTGGATGCCCGTCGGCGTTGTCTTCGGCACTCGGTTCCGGCTCTGGATCGGTCAATTCTCCAGGAAGTTTCGCGTTCTCTGTCTCGTCAGCTTGCTGCCCAGAGGATTCTTCCCCGTGTGCCGACTCGGCCGGGTGCCCATCGGCCGCAGCGTCGGACTGTTCATCCGAAGAGGCTTTGTCGACGCGCACTTTGGCCTGCGGTTGACAGCCGGCGACAGCGAACAAACCGCATAAGGAGAAGAGGGACACCAAGTGGAGAATACGTCGGATTTTCATGGTTTCGTGACTCCGCAACAATCGGCAAGGGGCAAAATCTGGCGAAAACGGCAAACCCGTTAGGATACCGCCTGGCTGGCGAATCGGCAATTCGCTCTGGTCATTCTTTTAGCCGGGTTCGCGGTCAAAATGAGGTTGAATCGGGGAATCAGGCAGCCCGATTTGCTTCTCTCTTACGCGGGCGATATTCTATGGCTCTGGGCATGGGCAGAGGCCAGGAACCTCGATTGCGGCCTCTTCGCAGGATCACTCCCGCATTAGGCCTAACGGCCGCGCTCCGTGCTTGGGCCGCGTATGCGAATTGCTTTACAGGTGTCCACCTAGACTACACGGTGGCATTTTTTTGTTTCCGATCAATGGGAAGGAGTTTCGAGAATGGCGCAGCGTAATGACCGCCGTGATTTTCTAAAGACCAGTGCCGCCATTGGCGCCGGGTACTGGGTTGCAGGCTCGGCTCAGGCTAAGGAGAGCAAGTCGGCAAACGAACAAATTCAGTTCGCGTGTATCGGCGTCGGTGGCAAGGGGTCGAGCGACTCGAACGACGCTTTCCGTCGTGGCAAAATTATCGCCATGGCCGACATCGACGAGAATACACTCAACGCCAAGGCAAAGGTCTATAAAGACGCCAAGCCGTTCTTCGACTACCGCGAAATGCTCGATGAACTCGGAGACAAGATCGACGCAGTGACCGTGAGCACGCCCGATCACCATCACGCGCCTGCCGCGGCGCTGGCGATGAAGCACAACTGTCACGCGTTCGTGCAAAAGCCCCTTACTCGGTCAATTTACGAGGCTCGCTTTCTGGGCGATCTGGCCCGCGAGAAAGGTCTCGCCACGATGATGGGTAACCAAGGCACGGCCAATTCCGGTTTGCGAAAAGCGGCCGCCACCATCCAGGCTGGAGCGATCGGCAACGTCACCGAAGTGCATGTGTGGACAAACCGCCCGGTTTGGCCGCAAGGCGGCGATCGTCCCGAACCGCAAGATGTACCGGCCCACGTAAAATGGGAACTCTTCCTCGGTCCGGCGCCGTATCGTCCCTATGCAGCAGGTTACCATCCGTTCAAGTGGCGCGGCTGGTGGGACTTTGGCACCGGCGCGCTGGGCGATATGGCATGCCATACGTTCAACATGCCGTTCGCCGCGCTCGATCTACGTGATCCGACATCGGTCGTCGCCACAACGTCGGGTCATAACGGCGACAGCTATCCGAAATG
>JAGQOS010000278.1 GCA_020427265.1 Planctomycetales bacterium | reverse complement strand
TCCGGAAGACGTTGTGCTCACGACCCGCGATGGCCTGGAACTGCATGCGACCTATTTCCCCAGCCATGCGGGGAAAGATGCCGTGCCGATCGTGATGCTCCACGACTACAAGGGCAGCCGCCACGATTACGACGTGCTGGCCAGAGCCCTGCAAACCGTGAAGGATCATGCCGTTATCGTGCCCGATCTACGCGGGCATGGCGATAGTACGAAATTTAAGCTGCCCGACAATGCACCGCCGACCTTTCGGCAGAAGACCATCGACCAGGCCCGCATGAATAAGAACGACTTTGTTGCGATGGTCAAGTCGGACCTCGAAGCCGTGCGCGGATTCTTGCTCAAGGAGAATAACGAAGCGAGGTTGAATCTGAATCAGACGTGCGTCGTTGGCGCCGGGATGGGAACCGTGATGGCGCTCAACTGGGCGCTTGTCGATTGGACGGCGCCGCGATTGGCTGTCGGCAAGCAGGGGCAAGACATCAAAGCGCTCGTGCTTCTCTCGCCCGAATGGAATTTCCGCGGTTTGCCAATTCAGACAGCGATCAACAATCAGAGCGTGCGCTCGCAGATTTCCGTGCTGTTTATCTACGGCAATCAAGACAATACCGCGACGCGCGATGCGCAGCGACTCTACGAGCACTTCAAACCCAATCACCCGGAAGCGAGTGGCGAGGTCGAACGCGACAAGAAGGAGCTTTTCGACTTTGGCCTGAAGACGAAGTTGCAGGGCGCCGACTTGCTCAAGCAACCGGCGCTACGCGCCGATGCAGCGATTGCCGCATTCATCGATCTGCGGTTAGTCGATCAGAAGTTTGAGTGGACCGACCGACCGACGTTTGGCAACTGAAGCCCGCGCCTAAATCGCTCCTGGGTTTAAGAGTCTGAGGGCCGGCATTTCGGCGTTGCGTTCGGACTGCCCGTCGAGCGACCGATTGTCCAGTGCGGCCGATATGTGGGCGAAACTCTAGGTCAGAATTCAGCCACGCGAGATTTTTTGGCGCAAATGCGCCATTCGTGAACTAGGCTTTCTATGACGGCGAGTGGAACTCTCCTCGCCCGTCGCATTTTCACGGATCTCCTCGTTCTCCTCCTGCTCGTCCCTTGTTTCTCGTCTCGTTGGTAGGGGAAGGTGTCATGCGCCGCTCAGCATCTGTTCGTTCCGAACGTCGAAATCCGGTCCGTCGCGCATCTCGCCGGGCTGCCGTGACCGTATTGGCCGCCTTTTTACTGATTGTCATGTTTGCGATGATCGCTTTCTCAATCGACATCGGCAACAAGATCGTCGCCAAAGGTGAAATTCAACGTAGCGTCGATGCCGCAGCCATGGCCGGTGCGGGAATGCTTGTGGAAGGGTCTGCGAATGCGCAGGCTTCAGTTGTCGAATACTTGGCGCGCAATCCGGCAGGAACGATGACGGCAGTCGATCAGTCGCAGATGGAGACGGCGATCGCAGAGTTTCTCGCCAACCATCAAGACGACGTCGAAATCAAGGTTGGCCATTGGGATGCCGATGCGCAGCAGGTTATCGAGACCGATGTGAGGCCTTCGACTGTGAGCGTCGCCTTTGAACTCGCGGACCAGCCGTTCTTTTTCGCCAAGCTCTTCGGCCAAGATTCATTCACCGTAAGGGCCGAGGCGATCGCCAGCTACCAGCCACGTGACATCGTTCTCGTGCTCGATCTTTCCGGTTCCATGAGCTACGACAGCCAATTTTATCATGCGTCGCGACTCGGGCAGACGGCGATTGAAGATAACCTCGAACAAATCTACGAAGAGCTAGGCTCGCCAACGTTTGGCAACATGCAGTTCGCGCCTGTTTACTATTCCACGACAAAAACATCGAAGATCAAAAACTACCTGGGCCTTAACGGGGTTCCGTATCCGTATAACTCGGGGAGCTGGAATGACTACATCAACTATGTGAAGTCGAGTAGCACACTCAACAGCGTCGGCTATAAGAAGAAATACGGCTATCTCACGTTCATGAACTACTTGCTCGAACGGCGCGGCAGCCATTCTCAAACGCCGGAATTGGCCAACGTAAGCGCTCAACCAATGCAGTCGGTTAAAGATGCGGTCGAAACGTTTTTTAGCTACATGGAAGAGGTCGATACCGACGATCGTGTCGGCTTGTCGGTATACAATGCGTCGAACGGCAATGGGGCACTCGAAAGTAGCCTGACGAACGACTACGATCTCATTAGGTCTTTAACGCACGGTTTTCAAGCCGGCCACTATCACACCTACACGAATATCGGTGCGGGTATGACGACGGCTCGGCTGGAGTTGAACACGAATGCTCGCGACGGCGCATACCAGATGATTGTGTTGCTAACGGATGGAAATGCCAATTGGGTCAACGGCAGCTACAACCAGTACGCCGCTAGGCAATATGTGCTGGACGAGGCCGCACTTGCTGCGGAAGCGGGCTATCCAATCATGACTATCAGCCTCGGCGCCGACGCTGATCAGACGTTGATGCAGCAGGTGGCGGATATTACTGGCGGGGAGCATTTCAACATTCCCGGCGGCCAAGCTGTGAGCAGCTATGCGAGCGGATTGAAGGATGCATTCGAGGACATCGCTAAGGATCGCCCTCTCAAGTTGGTCAAATAGACGTTGCTAGCGAGGATCGCCGCTCGCCGCGCCTTGTTCAAGGGCTGCCGCCAGCACGTCGCGGGATTGGCGCCATGATGCTCATTTGCGGTGAGCGATCCGCCTGGATCGAGGGCCATTCGACCTGCTCGTTTTCGCGCGGCGGGATGGTAAGCGTCGCGCCAATTGGCAGTTGAAATGGGTCGGCCAGGCGTGTGCGATTGGCCTCGAAGATTTCACCCCAACGCGTGGCGTCGCCCAGGTATCGCCGAGCGATCGTTTCGAGCGTGTCGCCGTCGTTCACGCGATGATTGCGCAATGGTTTCGACGAGGGCTGAGGAGGATCGTGCGAAACTTCTTGCGCGATCGGCGAGTCGCCAATCGGTCGCATGTCGGCCAGGGCGAAGAGTTGCCGGTCGTACTTCTCGGCAATGGCCGGTGGCGTGGCCGCAGAATGGGGGCGTTCGATCGCCGGCAAAGGCGCAGGAACTGGAGCGGGCGCCGATTTCGCCGCTGCGGTGACTACCGGTTCGGGAATTTCAACCGGTTTCTCGCCCGGCGCGGCGACGTAGTCGATCTTCTCCACGGCGCCCTGCAACGGCAGTGCCGGCTCGGTATCGCCGCGCGCTAGTTGGCCGCCATCGTGTTTGCGGAACATCAGCGCCAGGGCCAGGCCCAGGAACATGATGCCGCCGGCGACGATGAGTTTTCGCTTACGTTCCATTGGCGAATCAACAAGTAAGGCTTTGGCGCGGCTATCGACAAACCCACGTGAGAGTTATTTGAGCCAGTTTCAAAACCCGTCGGCCGTAGGGCGCTCGCCCAAGGTTCTGGCGAAAAACCGGACGCTAGCGCGTTGCGGCTGAGTTATGAAATGCGCTCTACTCTTTCATCGACACGAATTCACTACGAAGACAAGCCGATCCGAGTTCGCGGCGCACAAAAAAAAGCTGCCGCCCGCGATTGCGGACGGCAGCTTCGTGTGTTCCAAGTGAATCGGGGTAGGACGATTCGCTTAGAAAGTGAAGATGATGTCGAGGCCACCCGAGGTTTGCTCGTCGGCTGTGCCGCCGTTGTACGGCAGAGCACCGGCTTCAACATCGGCCCAGTCGAACCGCAGTTCGGGGCGAACGATCACGTTGGCGTGCGGCTTGTAGTTGAGGCCGAACGTTGCTTCGTAGTAGTTGCCGACCGTGCCGGGAACGACGCGAGCGCCATCGTCGTCACGCAACCACTCGAAGCGGCCGCCGAAGGCCCAGCAATCGTTCATCGAGTAGAGCAGGTACTGATTGATGCTGTACCACTCGTTGGCGTTGCCTTCACCGCTCTGATCGCCCATGTCGTGCTGGAAGATGTACTGCAAGCGGTCGGTCAACTGAGCCGTGACGACGATGCTGTTCATGTACAGGTCGCCATTGCCCGTGCCGAAGTCGCCGGCCGTGAGCATCCACGCGATCGAGACATTGTCGTTCAGTTCCTTCGAAATACCACCGAGGAACATCGACTGATCGCCACCGTCGTCGAAGCCCGTGTCCCAGCCGAAGACGTAACCGGCGTGGTACGCCGTGCCGCAACCGGCATCGTGCGAAGCCAAGACGCCCGTGTGGGTGAACGGCTCGCCATAGTACTGGCTGTAAGAGTGGCTGTAGAAGAAGTTGCCGGTGGCCTGGACTACTTCGTAACCGATGAGCGTGTAGAAGTGACCCAGCTTCACGGTCCAGTCGTTGTAGCCCAACGTGCCGTAAAGTTGCGGCAGGGCCGAAGCGTAGTCGCTGCTGGCATCCCATTCGTTGTCGTAGCCGACGCCGTTGAGGTTGCCGAACGCCTGGGTATCTTCACCATCGACACCGAACACGTAGTCGACTCCGAAACCCCAGTCGAGGCAGCAGTCGGTGGCCGCTTCTTTGTTGACGCTCAGCCAGAGCTGATGCATCTGGAAGCCGTTCGCTTCGTTGTTGAAGCCCAGCGGGCCGTTGTCCGAGTTTCCGTATTCATTTGTATAGAAGCCAAACTGGGCCCAGCCGTTGGCGGTAATGCCGCAGCAGTTTTCGCCGAAGAGGGTCCAAGGTTCGCCAAGGCAGCAGCAGTCGAACAGGCTATGGCCGCAGCCGCAGGAGTTGCTGCAGCAGCTATCGCATCCGCCGCATGCCGAATCGCAGCAGGTGCTGCAGGCCGAGTCGCAGCCGGCGTCGCAGCCAACCGAGGGAACGGCCACGGCGGGGGCGGGAGCGGGTGCATCGCTCGGCGATGCCGCAGTGTCTTGCGCGTAGTAGTTGTAATCGAACGAGGTCGGTTGAGCGGGCGGCAACGTTTGGGCAAACGTCACGCCGGCCGACAGACCAACAGCGGCGGCGACCGAAATCGCCAAGGGACGACAGAACATGATCGAGAACTCCATTCCCTGGAAGGTAGGTGACACCGTGAACGCTTCCACGACATTCACGGTGCGGCAAGCCAGCCACTCTCGCGCTGGCACGGTAGGAATCCAGAAGGCGGGCACATTGGGTGGGAGGCCGAAATCTATGGGGCAGCGTTAGCTACTCGCCGCTCGCTTGTTTCGGCTACCATGAATGATCGTCCATGGCCAAGCCACAAATTGATTGGAATCCGGCGGCAAACTTCCGCCAGATGGCCTGCAATGGCTCTCAGGAGTGAAACCTTGACGATCGCAACGATCGTCAAGCTGCTAGCGTGCCGCTCCTTCGTCGAACAGCGCGTCGACGAACTCATCAGGAACGAACAAGGCGATGTCTTCGGGCTGTTCACCCACGCCCACGTACTTCACGGGCAAACCCACTTCTTGCCGAATGGCAACGACGACGCCACCTTTGGCCGTGCCGTCGAGTTTGGCCAGCACGATTCCGCTACAGTCGACGGCCTCGGTGAAGTTGGTCGCCTGGCTGATGCCGTTTTGGCCTGTCGTGGCGTCGAGCGTCAGAATGACTTCATGCGGTGCGTCGGGAATTTGTTTGCGGATCGAAGTCTGAATCTTCGTCAACTCCGCCATCAAGTTACCCTGGGTTTGTAGACGGCCCGCCGTGTCGACGATGCACACGTCGGCGCCGGCAGCTAAAGCCCGTTCGACCGCCTTGTAGGCGACGGTCGCCGGATGGGTGCCCTGCTCTCCCGTCACGATTTCGGCCCCCAGTCGCTGGGCCCACACGGTCAATTGTTGCACGGCCGCGGCGCGGAAAGTGTCGGCCGCGCCGAGGACGACGGAACGGCCTTCGCTGATCATCTGCTGAGTAAGCTTGGCGATCGACGTTGTCTTGCCCGCGCCATTGACGCCGCAAACCATGATGACCGTAGGACCTGCGGCGGCGAAGCGGATGGGCGATTGGTCCTGAGCCATCAACTCTTTGAGCTTCGCCTTCCAGCGGGTCTCAACTTCATCGACCGTAACCACGCGGCCTCGCATGGTCGTGCGCAATTCCTCGATGATCAGATCGGCGGCCTTGTAGCCCATGTCGGTCTTGATCAAAATGGCCATCAAGTCGTCGAGAAACTCGTCGTCGATCAGCCGCCCTTCGCTGCGAAACAAGTCGCGGACGTCGGTCTTGAGCAATTGCCGAGTCTTGTTGAGACCCTGCTTGAATTTGTCGAGTAATCCCATGGCGAATTGACGGCGGGTAGAGGGCGAGGATGGGGCGAGGATGGGGCGAGGATGGGGCGAAACCGTTCTGTATAACGCCGCTTACGCTCAGTCGCTAGTGCAACTGCAGATCTTGCGACGACGTCTTATCGCTAAGCCGTGCGGATTTCGTGTGTTCCAAAGAGGCGTCACGCCCCGCTTTCCCTACTGTTTCATGCTCATCAAGAATTCCGCGTTCGTCTTCGTCTTGCGCAGGCGGGTAGTGAGCAGGTCCATGGCGTCGGGCGAGTTCATGTCGTTCAACACCCGGCGCAGCATGCAGACGCGGCGGTATTCTTCCGGATCGAGCAGCATTTCTTCGCGACGTGTGCCGCTGCGGTTGATATCGATGGCAGGCCAGATGCGCTTGTCGACCAACGCGCGGTCGAGCACGATTTCCTGATTGCCGGTGCCCTTGAACTCTTCAAAGATCACTTCGTCCATGCGGCTGCCTGTATCGATGAGCGCTGTGGCGATGATCGTGAGCGATCCGCC
>JAGQOS010000277.1 GCA_020427265.1 Planctomycetales bacterium | reverse complement strand
GTTGTGTCCGCGCTCGCGTCCGCGCAGTCGTCCAGGGCAGCCAACAGCCGAAACTGTAAGGCCCGATAGATGTCGAGAATCGCCTCATCGACCTGGATAACTTCAGCGAAAGAGGATAGCCAGCGGTCGAATTGGACCGAAGGATACTCCCAAGGATGCGTGCGTACCTGTTGCATGGCGCTTTCATGCTTGCGTTCCAGGCCGGAAAGCTGATCACTTTCAAGGTACGGCAAGAGCGAGTCGTTCGACGGAAAGCCAATGGCCCAACTGCGGCGCCCAGCATCGCCTGACTGCGAGAGGAGATCTTGCTTCAGGTCGGCTTGCGCACCGTCGGCGCAAACTTTGCGGAGTTCAGATAGTCGAATCCGCTGGCGTTTCTGGTGCGCGTCGGCTGCATCGAGCAGAGCGCGAGTGGCGTCGAGCAATAGCGACAACCCTTCGCGGCTTCTGGGTAGATTCTTGGTGCGATTGGGCAAAGGGGCGACGGAGGCGTCAGCCATGGAGGATACTCCTACGACTCGACCGGGTCAGGCTATCGCCGCTTATTGCGACTTACCCGACACACGAAGAGCATCCTCTTGAGTGCTCGAACGCGGCCTATTCTACGACATGTTGCTCGATTGCTGCAACGCAATCCTGCTCGCCGCTCGAAATCAGGGAAAACCGCGCCGGGCCGATCGGTCCCGGCGCGGCCTCGTATGGGACGCTCGTCTTGGCGCCCGGCGTAAAATGCCCGTTTGCCCTCTTTGCCTTTCCGCTGGGGCTGACGGGCTGAACGCGGAGTAGCGGCCCCTCAGCCAGCGCGGCCGTCAGGGCCGCAGGAGACGGCAGGCGTGAAGCACGAGCGGCTCGACTTGTGGGACGAGCAAGCCCTTGATCGCCGACGGGCAGCCCTCAAAAGCTGTGAAATTGACCAGCATCTGTGTATTGATCGTACCGTCGGAATTACGATATTCCCAAAGGTCATGGGCGTCCCAGTGCACGATGCCGATCCCGCCGTAAGAGATGCCGAGCGCCGCCTGGAGCAGCCATGTCGAATCCTCCGGCCCATTGGCCGCGTTGTAGCGTCCCTCGTGGACGACGTCTCCCAGGCACATCTGCCTTTCGAGCAATCCGATCGCATGGAGTTGATCGAACTGCTGGTTGATTAGGGGGACGTAAAGCTCGGCGATTTCCAGGCCGTGGCGAACCGACAGGTTCAGTTCTTGGAGTTGCGAGAGAATACTCTTCAGTTCGTTTGACATAGTTCAGGATTGTTTGAATTGCCGTTCGATGTAGGGCTCGACTTTCGAGCCAGGTAGAATCGCCGCGCGTCGCGGTACGCGAAGCGTTGGCGACTAGGATCGGATCAGGTCGCAGCTATCGAGTACGAGCGGCACCACGTGCGGCAAGAGCAGTTCTTTGATTTCCGGAGAGCATTGGTCGAAGCTCGTATGACTGACTGAGACCTCCAGTGGCGCATCAGAGTTTTCGTAGATCCAGTAGTCGAAGCAGTTCCACGCCACGAGACCAATTCCACCGCAGCCAACGCCAAGGGCGGCCTGAAGCACTTGGTTCGAGTCGTAAGGTTCGTGGCGCATTTCGTTGATGACTTTGCCCGTGTAGATCCGCTGTTCAAGCAGGCCGACATTGAATAGCCGATCAAGTTGCCGGTCGATCCGCGGTATGCAGCGTTTGGCCATTTCCCGGCCAGAACGCGAAGATAGATCTAGTCCCCGAAGCCGCGATAGTTGTTGATTTAGTTCGCTTTGCATTTTTTCTTCTCGTTGAATTGGATGGCGGACGTAGCCAACGCCGAACGGCGACGGTACGGCAAAGGAGCGAATTGTCGCTCACTTTGAATTGCGATTTGCGGGGCGTTTGAGATGGACACTTCCGTGTCTGCGCCATTCGCGGTTGGACACGTAAAGCCGCCGGCCACGGCCGGGTCGCCCTCGGCTGTCGAGTACAAGCACAAAGCCGCCATCGCGGCGGAATCGTCGTTTGACACGTCGTCCTCGATACCTGAAAAAGTGGATGATAGGTCACCTCCTTGAGAAACAAACCGGCAACGCCGATCGCGATGCCGGGAACGAATCGACGGCGATCGCCGTCATCAAGTAGTCGCGGGCGCCGCAGCTTGGCCGCAGGAACGCAGGCGATAGAATGGCGGTTTTGAGACCGCACCGTTCGGGCAGGAGTACGACGATGGCTGACACGCAGGCGACTGAAGCGCGTTTAACGCGCGAGCAGCTCTACGAGCAGGTGTGGGCTACGCCAATGCGGACATTGGCAAAGCAGTACGGCCTATCCGACGTCGGACTGGCCAAGGTGTGTAAGCGGCATAATATTCCCCGCCCACCTGTCGGCTACTGGGCGAGAAAGCAGCACGGCTACGAGGATGAAAGGACGCCATTGCCGGAAGACGGAAACCGCAAAGATACGGAAATCCTGCTCGGCCCGCCGGTGGCGGATACGGATCTCGCAGGCGGTGATACTGCGAGTCGTGTTAATGACCCTCATGTAGCCGAATTGATCGAGGCCGAAGCCGTCGCCGCGAACAAGATCACAGTTTCCGAGTCGCTTCGCTCACCACATAGACTCGTTATCGAGACGAAAGACCGGAGTAAGCCGTCAACAAGCAACTACAATGACTCGACGTCGTGGGAAGACATCGGTCGAAGGAAGCAGCCAGGGCTCCGTATCAGCGTATCTAAGGAATCCTATTCGCGTGCGCTACGAATCGCCGATGCGTTGGTCAAGGCGATCGAGAAGCGGGGCTTTCAGCTTGTCAGCGACGACGCCGATCGCTGGCCACATGCGCTAATCGAATTGCTCGGTGAGAAATTTGCATTTCAAATCACGGAGAAGAACCGCCGAGTGCCGCACGTCTTGACTGCCGATGAAAAACGGCGAAAGGAAGAACGTGGGTACTCGTATCACGACAAGTACGACTATCTGCCCATGTGCTGTGCTTTGATTCCGCTTGGCGGCGGACGAGAGGGATGGCCTTGGTTCAGCGTCCTTTTTTGCGCCGAGCAAGGCTTACTTCAGAGTTCTTAGTCCTGGAGTTTGCTGCCATGTCTCAAAAAACATCTCAGCGCACTGATTCGGTCGCAACAGAGCGTGCCGCGACTTCACGCCCTCAAAGTGGCGCTTGGCACAGTCACGTGCGTACGCTGGCCCGCGCCGGAATCTGCGAAGTCCAAGAGACCGCGAAGGCAACACGTGACCATGTCGATGTCGCGGCGTTGCTAGCCCGACAGTCCCTTGACACCGCCACGCTACTACAGAGGTGTCACGAGAAGAAGTTAATGCTCGCCAACGCTATGCTCGTCACGAACGTAGGCAGTGCGGAACCGCGAAATCGTATCGCCGGCCTTGTCGACCCGAATGGCGTTCCCATAGCGTCGTATCGGCTTAGCGACGTTGACGAAGCAGGAGGACGGTGATGCAACGGAACTATCGCAGGATCGGCAGTCAAGAGAAATGTCCAGCCTGTGGCACGCGGCTGGATACCGAGGCATATCGTTGTCCGAAGTGCAAGATCTACTTTTGCTACAAATGCCGCGCACGAGTAACGAAGGACGAGAAACAGTACCAGTGCGCAGACCAATCGTGCTCTTGCTACGGAAAACTGCTTTGCGCGGCTTGTACAACGGAAATCTCCACGAAGGAAACTAGATTGAACGAGGACGGGACAGGACAAGTCTTCGTTTCCGCGCTTTTTGGCGCCGCGGCCGCATTTGTGGTGTCGAAGTACATGGCCGATTTGCCAACGTGGGCGTCGGCCATCATGGCCGGCACTGCGGCAATCGCAGTCGCACTATTCGTCGCTCTATGGGCGAGAGCAAGCGAATGCAACGTGTTCGGATCGACGGACTTTACGCACGAGGTCACTACACGGCGTGACCGCTGCTGTATTCAATGTCGACATCCCGTCAAGAACATGTAGCAGTGTCAATCGGGCGCATTGACGACGACGTAGCCACCGTCACCCGACTTGTGAGTCTGGCTACCCGTCGTTTCCGTATCGTGTTTTTCTACGCCGTAGCAACGGCGAATATGGCGTCGGGCTACAAGCCGCGCTAGCAAGTCGAAGAACTCGTCAACGACGACGGGCTCGCTGTCCGCTCGTCGGCGGGAAGCCTCTGTACGAATCGCGTTGATAACCGATGCTGTTGATTGTGATGTCATGATGACTATCCCCAAAACGAAAAAGGGCCGCCGGGGCAGATTTGCCCCGACGGCTCTGGATTGACCGCCGACCTAATTTTCGACACCTGTCTGTAAACGAAGCTACGGCCGCCGCACCGACCTCAATCGGTCTGCTCGTCAGGCGGGGATTCCGATTGTAGCTTTGTGCGAACACGATAGACCGTGGAAGCGCCACATTCGACTTCATCGGCGATCTGCATCACGCTCAATTCCCCGGCTGCCAGTAATGCGCGTATCCTGTCGAATTTCTCGACGCCCAAGCGGCAGCAGTTGCCTCGCTTCGGCGTGACGCCGGACTGGGCTGCTTCCTCGATCAATTCACGATGTTCAAGATCCCAGGCTCGCCGAATTGTATTCTCTGAGACAGTGATTTCTCGATGCTCAGCGAGCCATGCCTTGATCTCCGGCAAGGATCTTCTCTCCTCGTCACGCAGCCGTACGACATCCTGGCGGATCTGCTCGTACAGGGGCTCCAGGTTGACCGTGCCATTCGACTTGCCATGGCCTTTCCATTGCGGACGCTCGCCGGTCTTCGCAAAGTGCAGAATATCGTTCGCGTATTGCCACGAAATCTTATGGGCACTAGCGATCGTCTGCACGCTGGCGCCTCCTTCCTCCAGTTCCTTGAATCTTGGCGCCAGACGCTCGTAGTCTGGGATTTTGTCGAGTAAGACCTCATCTGACTCCAGGGTTATCCAGTTTCCCCGTGATAGGAACTCCAATGTCAGGGAATCTGGATAGTCCTTCTGCCGGCCGACTTTCCGCAGCAATTCCAGCAAATTGGGACTGAATCGCGCGATCCATTTCGCCCCTCGCTTCCCGTCGGGATGCTTTTCCTGGCGGACCCGAATTATGCCGGTTAATGCTCGGAGGGCTTCCGCGGCGGCCGGCGTCTCCTGGTTGAGCAGCTCACGGAGGTCGGCAACATAGAGCTGAACGCGATCCAGATCCAAACGAGGAGGTGGAGCGACGTTTTGGCTCTCGGCCTCGCGCAGCTCAGAAAGGACGTCGTTCAATTCCTTTTGCGTCGTTGCGATACGCTTCTCGTAGGCCGCGTAGAGGCTTGGGTCACTTGCCTCGTCGATGCGGTTGAAATACTTCGTGACGTTGGCCCGCAAGCGTTTCACGCGGGCCTTCAATGGTTGTGTATCGACACGGGGGCGCCGCACCTCTTCTTCGAGATAGCTATTCGCGGCCTCGAATAAGCGAGTAATCCGCTCCTCGGTAAACAGTGAATCGCGGATGAAGGACAACAAGCACTCTTCAATGATTCGCACGGACTTGGAGCAGCGCAGCTTGCACCCATGGCGGCGATTCGAGCCATTGGGACATCCCAACTGCTGATATTGTCCGGCGGAGCGAATTAGGAGCAACTCCTGAGGCGGATCGCAATACTCGCAGTACATCGCGCCACTGACGAGTGTTGACGGCGATTTCTCATTCCGTGACTTTGGCTTTCCTGTATGGGGGCTATCGCGCTTCGTGCGACCGAGCTTGCGTCGCGCCTCCTTCCACCATTCAATCGGCACTAAACCGAGATCGCGATCGACGTAGACGGCCATTTCCGACGCAGGATTTCGTATTCGTTCCCGTTTCTTCGTGTCCCAGTTGTATTCTGTACTGTACTGGTTCCAGATGAAGACTCCGATATTGGCCGGATTGAGCAGTTCATAGGTTATCGAATCGTCGCTCCATCCCTCCCAGTCGTCGACTTTCAGACGAGTGAAGATCTGTGCAATCCGGTAGGGCGTCTTGTTCTTCTCCAGATACAAGCGGTAAAGCCAGTGCTTGTACGGTTTCGTATTGTCGTCGAAACACCTTTCGTACTTGGGTGTACCCTTTGGTTTGAGGAGCGGATTGCCCGACGCGTCCACACGAACCTTCTTCGTATGGCCAAGAATTAGCTTGCCAATTACACCTCCTGCGAGAAAGGTCGCACGCATGCCACGTTTGACCTTGCGCTGAAGATCCTTCTTGAACATGGCGGAAAGAAGCCCGTAGAAGCGGACTTTCATGTCCCAGTCCGGGTCATCGAGCGAAAACCCGTCACTGGCGCCGACGAGACGAGTATTCGTCTGAAACGACGTCGCGGCCAACTGCCACCACTCCAACTCCTCCCGCGATGCACGGGAGAAATCGTCGATGTAGGTAGTGTCTATTGGATGTCGCTTATCCCGTAGGAGCTTCTTGTAGTTGAGATAGCCCTGACGAGCCGTAAAGTATCCGCTTCGGCTATAGTCGCAGAAGACGTAACACCAGGGCACGAAGCGTCCTTCCTCTTTGGCCTTGTCGAGACTATTGCCCATCTGCTCAATCATCGACTTTGGGTCCGAGCCCTTGGTGGAGAAACGGTCATAGTTGCCACCGATTCCCGCGCAGCAGCGGAGTACGACCGAGAAGTCCTGTGGCGCGACTTGACCCGTCCGGTGCCGATGCTTGAAGTCGGCTACCATTTCGTTAATTACGTCGTCTGTAGGCTCTGGCAATACACTCGCCTTGACCAACTGCGGCCAGTGTTTCCGCTGTTTCTC
>JAGQOS010000276.1 GCA_020427265.1 Planctomycetales bacterium | reverse complement strand
TACTTCATGCGTTTTCTGACGGCCGGAACCTATTCGCTCTACTACCGCGCGGCCCACGATGGCTCGCAGCCGGCTGGAAACAATGACAGTTTCTTCGTGCCGAGCGACTTCGGCAGTGTCGCTGCGGTCAGCTTTGATCAGCGGAATAGCCTGGCCATTAACTCAACTTCCTGGAATTGGATCGAAGATGCCAACACGTACACCGTATCGGCGGGTCAAACGGTCCAATTCAATATCGGCGATCGCGAAGACGGCCTCTATCTCGACCGCTTTATATTGAGCCAACAAACGGGACTCGGCGTCGCGGCGCTCGACGCGTTGGCCAACACGGCCACCGCGTTGCCCGTTCCTGAACCGGGCACAGCCCAACTGTTGACCTTGCTCGTGTTTGGCCTCTCGCTGCAACGCCGCCGTCGCCAATTCACGAATTCGCTCACGAACACACTTGTCTCGAACGGGAGAAACTTCATGTCTGCTCGTCTGCTCGCTATCCTCGCCACGCTCGCCGTTTTCGTTGCCTGTGCCGCTGTGACCCAAGCCGCTCCCATGAACTATTCCGATGTGATCACCGCGCAAAATCCGCTCTCCTATTGGCGGTTCAACGACGTGAGCGGCGGATCGATTGCACAAGAATCGGGCAGCGGCACGAGCAACGCCAACGCCGGGTCGGGAGTTACGGTAGGGCAAGCGGGCACACCTGCACTGAACTCGCTCGCTGGATATACCGGCCTGGGCGGCGGCAACACGTTCTTCTCGTTCGACGGCGCTTCAGGCAACTCGGTGGTCAACACGCTTACCTCGCCGCTGGGAGCCATGAATGCCGGCACGGGCAGCGTTTCTTTCTGGTTCAATAGCCCCAGCGCCCCGGCGAACCCGGGCAACATGTACTACGGCGCTTTGGACTCGAACGGCGATGGTTTCGGTGGTCAGCGCGAATTGGCCGTGAACGTTACACCGGGCGGGAACATTCAATTCGGTATGGAAAACGGCGCCGGATCGGCCTATCAGAGCATCACGACGGCGAGCAACTACTCCGACGGCCAATGGCACCATGTCGCCGCCACGTGGGACGGATCGCAAACCGTGCTGTATATCGACGGCGGGGCGGTGCTCGGCGGCGAAACGGTGACCGGCGCCGGTTCGCCGGGAGCCTATTCCTTTAGCAACACCCACGTCTTCGGTCGCCCGGGCAATGCCGGCAGCAACCGTCGTTTTATCGGCCTGGCCGACGAGTTGGCGATTTGGACGACAGCGCTCACAGCCCTGCAGGTAGCCGATCAGTACCGCGCCGCTTTCGCCACACCCGAACCGAGCACGCTGGCCTTAATGCTCATCGGCATGGTTTGTGCGTCGCTTCGTCGTCGTCGCCGCGCACAACTCGCCGGCGTTTGCCTGCTGAGTACGATCGTATGCTTGGGCAGCGCGGGCGACGCCCAAGCGGTTGCCGTCAACTCTCCCATCCTCGCCGATACTTATCTCCGCATCACTGACGACGGCCCGCACGGCGCCGAAACGAGTGTTGTCATCAAGAATGTTGGCGCCGGCACGACTTCGCGTAAGGGTATCATGCGTTTCGCCGTCCCGACATTCGGCACGGTCGATCAAGCCACACTCCAACTCGACGTCTCGATCTTTAGCGGCGGTTCGGTGACTTCGACTCAGATCAACGTTTTCGGGATTGCCGACGGCGACGCGGTCGAGAACTTCCTGGAAAACAACGCTGCGTTTACCTACGGCGACATGCCCGGCCTCGACACGTCGGGCGATGGTATCAACAACGCCAACGCCGTTTGGCATACTGTTCCCGCCGGTCTGGGCGGCGGAACCCTGCTGGGACAGATCGCCGTGAGCACTTCCGACCTGAACTCCACCGTCAGCTTTTCTGATCCCCGATTCACCGACTTTCTGGCTGCGGACACAAACGGCATCGCCGCCATCTTTCTGACCCGAGTCGATACCGACGGCTCGACGAACTTCGCTTTCGCCTCGCGAGAAAACGGTTCGCTCAACGGCGGCTTGCTTGCCTTCAACGTGCTGGTTCCCGAACCTTCGACCGCACTGCTGCTCGGCATCGGATTGGTCGGCTTGGCCGCACGTCGTCGTCGCACTCGTTCGCATACTGGCCGTCGCACTCTGGTTGCGTTGTTCGCGTGCCTCGCGTTTTCGACAGCATCGTTCGCGTCGGCTGCGGAAATCACGCTGGATGCCGTCGCCGACGCCTGGGGCCGCGGCGGTGTCAATGGCGCGACCATACAAGGCGGTGGCGTAAGTGGCACTCTCGTCGTAAAATCGGATGCTAACATCGACTTCAGCCGCAAAGGCTTTATCAAGTTCAACCTCGGCGGTTGGAATCACGATGACTCGCTTCCCGCAACCTTCACGTTCGCCGAGGGCGCCGTCGTGAACAGCGGCACGCTGAATGTTTGGGGCCTGAACGCCGGCTTCTCGCCGGGCGCTGGCGTGCTTGGCACGAACTGGGATCAAACGCTCCTCACCTGGGACAATGCTCCGGGTAACAACATCACCAGCTCCTTCAACATGACGAGCGACATGTCGATCATCGACACGGTCACGGTCAACGCCGGCGACGCCGACGGCACGCTGCACTCTGTAACGATTCCGCAACTGAGTGATTTCCTGCAAGCCGACGGAACCGTCACGATCGCCATCGCTCCCACAAGCAGTCCGCAGTTCGTCAATATTTTCAACGTGTCTTCGCTCGAAGGCGCCTTCGCCGTTCCGCAGCTCAGCTTCAGCCCGGCCATTCCCGAACCTTCGACCGCGCTGCTCTTGGGTCTCGGCCTGATTGGCCTAACGGCGCGTCGGCGCCGTGGTATCGCCAAGACCGCCGCCGTCGTCGTTTTGGCGCAAACCGCCATAACAGCGAGCAACAGCCATGCCGCTTACATTACCAACATTCCGCTCGTCGCCGATGCCTACGTGCAAGGTGGAACGACCAAGACCACGAATTTTGGCAGCTCAACCCAACTGGTGCTGAAGGATGCCAATCACTCGGGCAATTTCGGTCGCAAATCGTATCTGAAGTTTGATCTCGCCGGCATCGATCCGTCGAGCGTACTGGGAGCGTCGTTGCGACTCGAAGTGGCCAACAACAACGGCGTCGGCGACTGGAATGTCAACATCTTTGGCGTAAACGACGGCGCAACAGGCGAAGATTTCGACGAAGCGACGATCAATTGGAATAACGCCGTCGCGAATCTCGACAACCCCGACTTGCCGAGTGATGCTCAAGACATCGATCTGGCGATCGCACCCGAGATTGGCAATCTCACGGTCGGCGATGGCACCGCGGCGCCGATTGGCACGGTGATCGAATTCAACGACGCCGCGCTGTTGAGCTTCTTGCAAGGCGACACGAACGACGTCGCCACGTTGATCCTCACACGCGACTCGATTAACGGCAATTCAACCGGTCAAAACCTGACTTTCTATGCAAAAGAAAATGCGGCCGTCATCGCCGCCACCAGCATCGCTGCGACTCTACAACTCTCGGTCATTCCCGAACCTTCGACGGCCGTGTTGATGGGCTTGGGTTTAGTTGGCCTGGCGACACGCCGGCGGCGAAACGTGCGGACCGCATAATGACGATGCGGACGTCTGGTAACATCGCTAGCAGAGTTCGCTACCAAGGAAACGCCGGTCGCGCTACAGCGATAGCCCCTCGCCCGCTTCGCCAAGTGGCTCTTGCGTCTTCCCCTGGCCCGATTCTTCTACGAAGGGCTTGCCGCCGTCCCAAGTCAATTCAATGCGTAAGTCGTCGGTTGGGCCATCAATCGTAACCGTCAACTCCGAAGTCTTCGGATCGGCATATTTTTTTGGCGCATGCCATTTCCGCCGCGTTGGCCCCAGCGATTCGCCGGCCGATACGGTCACCACGTGCGTGCCGATAACCGCGCCATCCTCGTCGTCGAAGCACGTGAGCGCGAATCGTCCGTCGGCATCGAGACGCCCTCCCGCGGCGCGAGCATCGCTGGGCAGCACGCGCACATAGCCCCAATTCAACGGCTCTCCGTCGAGCAGTACGATGCCCGACACTTTCACGCGCTCAGGGCGGCCGTCGTCACAACCGCTGACACCTTGCACGAGAATCATGAGGAGCAAAGGCAGGATCGGCGTCGCGAACAATCGCGACTTCTTCAGACTATCCAACATAAAACGTTACCGGTTGAGCAAATGTTCATCGCGTTCGCGAGTTGAATAGGCGCGATAGGTGAACAGGTCAATATTCTCGCTGATAAAAGTAACGTGTCCATCGCCGAACGCGAACAGCGCGCCGCCAGGATGCTCGCTGCCAAACGCTCCGTTGACTCGGTGCCCGTACATCGGTTGACCGCCAGCCCACAAAATTTCACCTTCGCCAGGCGGTGTATTGAGGGGATTGTCGGTATTGCGCATGCTATCGAGATGCCTTGCGCCGAGCGCCCAGATGTTGCGAGAATCTTCGGTATGCGAGGCGAGCGTCTCGCCGACAAAGAACGTGTTACTCAATCCGTCGGCGCACTGAACGGCGTAATGCACGTTCACGTATTGGAACATGCCGTCGTTGTAGAGCTTCACACGATAGCCGTCGATCTGGCCACATTCGGGACCGCACGATCCCTGGCTCAAAGCGTAGCAACCGGTCGCCCACCCCGAAGTCTCAGTCTTCGGCAACGATGTGCTGCTGGGACAAACAAAAACGGGAGGACGCGCCTCGAGCGCGAGCCGAATCGTGGGAGTCAGCCAGCCGCTGGTCGTGCCATCGCTGGTATCGGCCGGCCCACTGGCAGGAAAGACCGCGCCTTTTTGAAAACCGCCCAACTCGTCGTACAGGTTTTGTTGCTCAAGCATCGGTAGCAGCATCACGAACCCGCTCGTTCCAGGTCTTTCAAAGCCCTTGTCGCCGGCGCACACATCGAAGTTCATGCCGTCGCAACCCATTCGGCCCGGCGGATAGCATTCGTTAGCCGCCTCGTACTGAACCAGCGCCAAGCCAATTTGGCGCAAATTGTTCGAGCACTCGGTTCGCCGTGCCGCTTCCCGCGCCATCTGCACGGCCGGCAACAGCAACGCGACCAAAATGCCGATGATCGCGATCACAACCAAAAGCTCGACCAGGGTGAAAGCGGTGTTGCGACGATCGAACAACATGGATTGAACCCGAACAGATGAAGAGCAGTCACATCGGCACACGATAAAGAGATGATCAGAATACCAAGTGGTCGAACTGTCGACAATTGTACCTTCTTACTGGCCTCAGCCGACTTCTGCGTACGGAAAAATTTGCGAACACCCCCGCCGATCGCCTAGAATTACCGGCGTTTCGCCCTAGCCTTACCCAGCCTGAAATTCCAACAACTCAGCAGGAGACAACACCACCAATGAAACCGGCCACCGAGCAACCCGCATCGCACCGCCAGACAAATCGACGCCAGTTTCTTGAGACGTCGCTCGCCGCCGGCGCGGCTTTGGCCGCGGCGCCAGCCTTTGTCCACGCGTCGGACAAAGCAGGAACGAAGAATGTGATCGTTGGCCAAGGCGACTATCAGTACGAGTGCCTGCACGACTGGGGCATGGATGCGCTGCCCAGCGGCGCGCACTACGGCAACGCCTCGCATGGCGTAGCGATCGATTCGCAAGGCCTGATCTACATCACGCATTACGGCAAACCCGACTCGGTTTTCGTCTTCGATGCCGATGGCAAGTTCGTTCGCTCCTTCGGCGCGCTGCACGCTCCCGGCGGCGCGGGCAAAGGACATGGCATCGATATCCGCCAGGAAGGAAGCGACGAATTCATCTACCTGTCGGCCAGCGAATCGAATCTGAGCTTTGCCAAGCTCGACATGAAGGGCGAACTGGTCTGGGAAAAGGGCCTCGCGCAATTGCGGGAAGAGACCGGCCAGTACACCGGCGATAAACCACGCTACCGCCCCACGAACATCAGCTTCTCGCCTGATGGCGGTTACTTCCTGGGTGATGGCTATGGCAGCGATCTGATTCATCAGTACGACAAAGACGGCAAGTACCTGCGCACGATCGGTGGCACCGGATCGGCCGACGGCCAGTTCCGCACGCCGCACGGCCAATGGCTCGACGATCGCGACGGAGCGCCGAAACTCATCGTCGCCGATCGCGCCAATAAACGGCTGCAATGGTTCGACATGCAAGGCAAACACTTGAAAACGCTCGACGGGTTCCTGTTTCCCGCTGACATCGACCAGCAAGGCGATCTGCTCGTAGTTCCCGATCTACATTGCCGGATCACGCTGCTCGACAAAGAAAACAACGTTGTGGCTCAACTGGGCGATGACGAAGAGTGGCGCAAAGTCGCGTTGGCTGGCTTCAAGATGCGCGGCCAACGCGACAAATGGCAGCCCGGCAAGTTCGTTCATCCCCACGACGCCTGCTTCGATTCCGACGGCAACATCTTCGTCGCCGAATGGGTAGCAACCGGGCGCGTTACCAAACTGCGCAAAGTTTAACCCACCGAGCGGAAACCGAAATCGAGAAGTTCGTCGCGCGAGAGTGGCGGGTTCAATTCTTGAACGGATCGCGTTCGAGTTGTTGCTGTTTGCGCTCCGCAGCTACCGACTTCAAGCGTTCGTAGCATTCGTCGAGCGAGAGTTGGTCATCGAGGTCGCTGTCAGCAAGTTGAAAGGCTTGCTTGACCTCCTTATTGCGCGCCGCTTCGCGCTGGCTAATAAATCCGTCGCGATCGCGGTCGAGAACCGCGATGATTTGC
>JAGQOS010000275.1 GCA_020427265.1 Planctomycetales bacterium | reverse complement strand
CGACCGGCGTCGATACCGTTGATCAAGCAACGCACGCGGCTGGGCCGTCCTCCGGGACGGCCCAGCTTGCCTGCTTTTCCTTAGCTATCGAGATTTCGGCTTCGCAAAACTCTTTCCTCAGCCTACTTGCGGCAATACTGAATAACTGTATACTTACCCCAATCAGTGCACGGAGTGTACTCATATGAATAACTACTATGCACATTCACTCGCAGGCCGGCTGCCGCTAGAATGGGAGCCGCTAGACGACCATCTGCAGGCGGTCGCCTCTCGTGCCGGAGAGTTTGCGGCGTGCTTTGGCGCCCGAGACTGGGGCCGTGTCGCCGGATTGTGGCATGATCTGGGCAAGTACTCCTCCGCATTCCAGGCCTATCTTCATCGTGAGAACGATTGTGAAGCCCACCTGGAACAATTCAAAGGACGTGTCGACCATTCTACGGCCGGCGCGCAGCATGCGGCGAAATCCATACGTCCCTGGGGCCGCATGCTCGCCTATGCAATCGCCGGCCATCATGCCGGTTTGGCCAACGCGGCGGTCGATGAAGCAAGTCTCGATGCGCGATTGAAGAAGAACGTTGAGCCATACGACGCCGCACCGAACGAAATCCTCTCGGTGGCGAATCAGCTCTCTACACCGGCATTGACGATGGATCATGCCGATCGTGGCCGCGCGGCGTTCCAAATGGCGTTGTTTACACGGATGGTTTTTTCGTGCCTGGTTGATGCCGACTTTCTGGCGACCGAATCGTTCTTGAACCCGCAACAGGCCGCCGCACGACCGGTGGATCACGAATCTCTGGCGGCGATGGCCGGGGCTCTCGATCGATATCTCGACGAGTTGAGCGACAACAGCCAGTTAACGCGGGTTGGTCGGTGCCGGCAAGAAGTGCTTGCCGCGTGTCGGTCGGCTGCCGAACTCCAGCCGGGATTCTTTTCACTGACTGTACCAACGGGCGGCGGAAAAACGCTCGCTTCTTTGGCGTTGGCCATCAAACACGCACAGCGAGCCGGCCTGCGGCGAGTCATTTACGCAATTCCGTTCACCAGCATCATCGAGCAAACAGCGGCCGTTTTCCGCCGGGTTTTTGCTGGACTCAATGAAGCTGTCGTGCTGGAGCATCACAGCAATTTCGATCCCCGCAAGGAGACAGTTAAGTCGCGGCTTGCTGCAGAAAACTGGGATACTCCGCTCGTGGTCACCACAAACGTCCAGCTCTTCGAGTCGCTCTATGCCGCTCGTACATCGCGTTGCCGCAAGCTGCACAATCTAGTCGGCAGCGTCATTATTCTCGACGAGGCGCAGACCTTGCCGGTTGAACTCGTACAACCGTGCTTGGCCGTCCTGCGAGAACTTGTCACTGACTACGGATGTTCCGTCGTGCTTTGCACGGCGACACAACCTGCGTTGGAATTTCGAGAGTCGTTTCCGATCGGACTGCGCGGCGTCCGTGAAATTGTGCCGAATCCCGAGCGACTCTACGCTGAAATGAAGCGAGTTGAAGTTCGCTCTCTGGGACGCATCGACGATGCAAGCCTCGCTGATCGCCTAGCCATCGAAGATTCGTTTTTGGCGATCGTCAACACGCGGCCGCATGCCGCGCGGCTGTTTCTCCAACTTGCGGACAGGCTGGGCCGCGATGATTCCCTCTTTCATCTGAGCACGAATCTTTGCGGGCAGCATCGAACCGATTTGCTCAAAGTGATCCGCGATCGCCTTGCTGCAGGCCACACTTGTCGCGTGCTCAGCACGCAACTGATCGAGGCGGGTGTCGATATTGATTTTCCGGTCGTTTACCGGGCTCTCTCCGGTCTCGACTCCGTCGCCCAGGCTGCCGGCCGCTGCAATCGCGAAGGCCGGCTCGATCGCGCCACCGTTTGGGTGTTCGAGCCGACCGACGTCACCCTGCGCGGTTATCTGAAGTCGGTCGCATCGACGGCCGCCGAGGTGCTGCCCGATTTCGACGACCCGCTCGATCCGGCCGCAATCGCCCGCTACTTTCAACTCCACTACTGGAAGCAGGCAGGAGATGACTGCTGGGACAAGCCGGGGGTAATGCGTTGTTTCCCCAATCAACCCGAAAAGATGGCATTCGACTTCCGCACGGCGGCCGAGCGATTCCGCATGATCGACGATGCAACCGTCAGCGTTTTTGTGCCGTACGGAAAGGAGGGACCGCGCCTGCTCGAAACACTACGCTACGCCGGGCCGTCGCGACAGCTATTGCGACAATTGCAACGGTATACCGTCGGCGTTTACCAACAAGCCTACGACGCCATGCGCAGCGCCGACATCGAAGAACTGCCAAGCGGCTACGCCATTCTCGTTAATGCCGACGCCTACGACGATCGACTTGGCCTGCGAACCGATCGGATCGGCTTTCACGAGCCGGAGAGTTTGGTGATTTGAAGCGAAGACCGTTCAGCAAAGGACCATTCCATGCCAACACAATCTCCCATCCGCCTCAAAGTCTGGGGCGATTTTGCCTGTTTTACCCGCCCAGAAATGAAGGTTGAGCGGGTCAGCTACGACGCGATTACCCCCTCCGCGGCGCGCGGAATCCTCGAAGCGATCTATTGGAAACCGCAGGTTCGCTGGGTCATCGAGCGGCTCCACGTTCTCAATCCGATTCGTTGGACCAACCTGCGTCGCAACGAGGTCGCCTCGAAGGCCTCTGCCGCCAACGCGAAAAAGGCGATGAACGGCTCCGCCTCGGCGCCGCTGGCCCTGTTCGTCGAGGAGGATCGCCAGCAGCGCGCCGCGACGATCCTGCGCGACGTCGCCTACGCGATCGAAGCCCGCTTCGAACTCGTCGATGAATCCGAGCCCGTTGAAAAGCACTACAACATGTTCAAACGCCGCGCCGAACGGGGCCAGTACTTCCATCACCCTTATCTCGGCACGCGCGAGTTTTCCTGCGACTTCGACTGGATCGACGGCCTCGTTCCCGAGTCGCAACTTTCTGGTGACACCGATCTCGGTTACATGCTCCACGACATCGCCTACCATCCTACCGACGCCAAGCAGTTCGATACGATCAGCCGCCACACGGGGCAGAAACTCCTTGCCACGCCCCTATTCTTCCGCGCCGTCATGCGTAACGGCGCGATCGACGTTCCGCCGCTCGAATCACTCCTCGCCACAGGTGCAAGAGCATGATCCTTCAAGCACTCAACGCTTATTACGAACGTCTGGCCGCCGATCCCGAGAGCGGCGTCGCCCCCTTTGGGTTCAGCCGGCAGAACATTTCGTTTTCCATCACGCTCAATCCCGACGGCTCGCTGCACGAAATCGAGGATGTGCGTATTGAGTCGGACAAGAAGACCAAGCCGCGTTCGCTTGTCGTGCTTGGCAACGCAAAACCATCGGGCGCCGGCATCAATCCTTGCTTCCTCTGGGACAACGCCGCCTATCTGCTCGGCTACAAAGCAGACGATCCCAAGCCCGATCGCACCCGTGCGTCGTTCGACGCGTTGCGCGAACGCCATCTTGCCGCGGAACAAGCGATCAACGACTCTGAGTTTTCATCGGTCTGCCGGTTTCTTGAACGGTGGAATCCCAACGAAGCAGGCGCACACGAGGCATTGGCCGAACTCGGCGCCGGCTTCGGCGTGTTTCGTCTCCGCGCAGCCGACCATTTCGTTCACGAGAATCCCGCTGTGCAGTCATGGTGGTGCGAGCAGATCGCAGCTCCCGCGGAAGAAAGTGAACAAGTCACAGGTCAATGTCTCGTCACCGGCGAAGTCGGCCCCCTTGCCAGGTTGCACGAGCCGAAAATCAAAGGAGTGTGGGGCGGGCAATCTTCCGGCGCATTGTTGTGTTCAGTCGACAAGTCGTTCACAGCAGCTTCAACTTTGGGAAAATTGCAAGGATTCAATTTCCCCGTGGGAGAGAATGCCGCCTTTCAATACTGCACGGCACTCAATCGATTGCTCGACCCAGCCAATCGACAGCGCCTGCAAGTCGGCGACACCTCGACGGTCTTCTGGACCGAGCATCCCACACCGGCCGAGAATCTGCTTCCCTGGGTTCTCGATCCACCGACCGGCGCCGAAGACGAGGCGCTCAAGAACTCGATCGACAAGACATTGCAGGCAATCGCGCAGGGCAGATACCCGGCCGAGTTTGGTGAGCCCGACACGCCCTTCTATGTCCTCGGCCTCGCGCCGAACGCCGCGCGCATCAGCGTTCGCTTCTGGTGGCGCAGCACACTCCAAGAGCTGACGGAGCATTTAAAGGTACATTTTGCAGACCTCCACATCGATCGCAGCGATCGCGACCCAGAGTTTCCCGCACTCTGGCGTCTCCTGCGCGAAACAGTACGAGATTCCAAGGATCTGCCACCGTTGCTGGCCGGCGCGGTCATGCGATCCGTTCTCACGGGCATTCCCTATCCAAGTTTTCTGTTTTCCTCCCTAGTGCGTCGCATTCGCGCCGATCGAGAAGTTCGCTATTGCCGTGCTGCGGCGATCAAGGCCTGCCTGAATCGCAACACACGATTTCAAATTGCACCGCTCGAAAAGGAACTCCCCATGTCGCTCGACACAACCCGTACGGAACCGGCCTATCTACTCGGCCGCCTGTTCGCGGAATTGGAAAAGTCCCAGGAAGACGCCCTTCCCGGCATCAATGACACGATCAAAGATCGATACTTCGGCGCCGCTTCGGCCACGCCCGGTAGCGTGTTCCCGCGCCTGGTTCGTTTGAATCAGCATCACCTCGGCAAACTTGAGAAGGGCAAGAAAACGTATCGCGAAAGGCGAATCCAGGAGATTGCCGCTGGCCTCGACGAGTTCCCTACACATCTCAGCTTGCGCGATCAAGGTGTGTTCGCCATTGGCTATTACCATCAGCGTCAGGATCTCTTCACAAAGAAATCCAACACGACGTCCGACCAAGAAACCGAAAAGGAGTAACCCGATGATTTCAAGATACGATTTCGTCTATTTGTTCGATGTAAAAGACGGCAATCCCAACGGCGACCCCGACGCCGGCAACCTGCCGCGTGTCGACCCCGAAACCGGCCAGGGTCTGGTTACCGACGTCTGCCTAAAACGCAAGATTCGCAACTACGTCGGACTGATCAAGGAGGAGCAACCGCCGTTCGAAATCTACGTCAAGGAGAAAGCGGTTCTCAACCTCCAGCACGAACGCGCATACCAGGCACTCGAGGTCGACCCCAAAAAACGCAAGTCGAAGGGGAAGGAAAAGGCGGAGGAGGATCAACAGTTGACGCTTTGGATGTGCAAGAATTTCTACGACGTTCGCGCCTTTGGAGCCGTGATGACGACGGACGTTAATTGCGGACAGGTGCGCGGTCCGGTCCAATTCGGCATCGCCCGCAGCGTGGAGCCGATTGTCTCCCAGGAGCATTCCGTAACGCGCTGCGCCGTCACCACCGAACGCGAAGCGGAAAAACAGCAGGGTGACAATCGCACAATGGGCCGCAAGTTCACCGTTCCTTACGGTCTCTACCGCGTCCACGGTTTCATCAATCCGCATCTCGCTGAAAAGACCGCCTTCAACGAGAACGGCGAAGATCTCGAACTTTTCTGGACGGCGCTCGCCCAGATGTTCGAGGCCGATCGCTCCGCAGCACGCGGCGAGATGGCCCCCCAGGCGCTCATCGTCTTCGAGCACGAAAGCCCGCTCGGCAATGCGCCCGCCAACAAACTGTTCGACCGAGTGACGATCCAGCGCGAAACCAACGGCACGCCTGCTCGCTGCTTTGCTGACTTTCAAGTGAAGGTCGACGAGGCCGACTTGCCGTCAGGCGTCACGATCCACCGCCGCTTGTAGTCGATCGACATGCCATGTACCCCGAATCCGATCTCATCCCGCTCTCGGCCTTGCAGCATTTGCTCTTCTGCGAGCGGCAGTGCGCGCTCATACACCTCGAGCGCGTCTGGGTCGAGAATCGCTACACCGCCGAAGGCGCCGTGCTGCATCGCAAGGCGCACGATGGCAAGCCCCAAACGCGCGATGGTGTCCGCATCACGCGCGGCCTGCCTATTCGCAGCCTTGAACTCGGACTTTCCGGCCAAACTGACGTTGTCCTCTGGAAGCCGCCTGACGACGCGAATCTCGCCGCCGCCAGTCGCACGCTTCGTCAGGCGCTGCGTAACGCCGACGCGTACGAACTGCGCCGCTGGACCGTGACGCCGGTCGAGTACAAACGCGGGCGGCCCAAAAAGAACGATTGCGATCGTGTGCAGCTCGCTGCCCAGGCTCTCTGTCTCGAAGAGATGCTCGGCGTCGAGATCCCCGCGGGGCAACTCTTCTACGGCCGCCAACGCCGCCGCCAAGACGTCGAGATTGACGACGCGTTGCGCACGACCGCGCGGCAGGCGGCGCGCCGGCTGCACGAACTGTTCGATGCACGCCGAACGCCGCCCGCCGTGCGCGAAAAGAAATGCGACACGTGTTCCTTGTTGCCAGTCTGTCTGCCCGCCGCCCTGGGGCCACGTCGCAGCGCCAGGCAGTTCTTCGAACGTCAACTAGCAGATAGCGCCGAATAGGAGATGACGCCGGCCAGCAAACCGCATTCACCCATCATCGCGCAACGCGCATCATGAAAACGCATCTCAATACACTTTTCGTAACCACCCAGGGCGCCTACCTCCGCAAAGAGGGCGAGGCCGTTGCGGTGCGCATCGCGCGCGAGACCAAGCTGCGTGTCCCGCTGCACAATCTCGACGGCATCGCGTGTTTCGGTCGCGTCGGCTGCAGCCCGGCGCTCCTGGGCGCCTGTGGCGAACGAGGCGTGTCGCTCTCCTTCCTGTC
>JAGQOS010000274.1 GCA_020427265.1 Planctomycetales bacterium | reverse complement strand
TTGAGATTGCCCAGTTCGAGCAGCATTTCACCAGCGCGAAGATGCAGTTCCGGATTGGTTTGATCGTGGGTGATGGCTTGTTCGATTTGGCTACGCGCGCCGCTGTCGTCGCCTTGGCGCCAGAGCAGTTCGGCATATTGCCGGCGGGCCGACGCGTCGGTCGGGCAGGCGGTAATCGCTTGTTGGAATAGTTGCGATGCGTGCTGTTCGTCGCCGGCGTCGAGCGCCGACATGCCCTGGGCCGAAAGGGAACGGCAACTGGCGACCGATTCAGAGACCGGACCGCGCCCCATCAACGACCGGCAACCCGTCGCGGCTGAGAGCCACAGCAACCCGAGCGCGATGGCAAGTCGCGCCGACCGCGCGTTCGCGCCGGGCGACAATCGCGCACCTGGGCGGCGTCGAGATGGTCGGGGGGCGTTGCCGTTCATGCGCGTGCTAGCGTGGGTGTTGGTCGAGACAAAATTCGGGGGCGAAATCGTACCAAGGTCGCTTTCCGCCGACAAGACCGGCGACGGTTCGCGCTCGACCCTCGGTTTGCTACGATGATGGGGCGATTTCGTTTCCTCTCCCGCCGAGATTCATCATGCCCGAACATTTCAGCAAGCACGGTATTCGCTTCACATATCCCGAAAATTGGGAATTGGCCGAAGAGCCGGTGGGCGAAGGCCAAACCGTTTCGGTTACGAGTCGCGGCGGGGCGTTTTGGTGGTTGTCGATCTATCCCGTGGGCCGCAATGTTGCCGAAATTGCCCGGGCGATGCTCGAGGGCTTGCGCGCCGAGCATCAAGGGGCCGACATCGAACCGGTGGTCGAAGTGTTTGAAGGGCAGGAAATGGTCGGCTACGACATCAATTTCGTCTGCCTCGACCTCATCAACACGGCCATCATCCGCGGTTTTCAAACCACACAGGCCAGCTACGTTATGCTCTGGCAGGCCGAAGATCACGAGTTCGAACAGGTGCGGCCCGTGTTCCAGGCCATAACCAAGAGCCTGATCGATACGGCCGCCGAATTTGCCACGCAGGCAAGCTAGCGTGATCCGGCAGGCCGCGCAGACAGTGTTTTGCGATTCGCCGCAGCAGCCGTCGGTCGACTGCCACCGGCGTTTTGTAAAAGGTACAAAGGGCGCGCGACGATTCGCAAACGGTTGATCGCGAGCCGCTGCGCGGCGGAATGCGGGAAGCGTCGGAAATAGCGGGGAAAGCGCCGATTTCCAAAAATGATCGTGCGCGCACGACGCTTTGGCACGCGGCGTGCATTTATCGTCGCCCGGCAGCCGCGAAAACGACTGACAAATCCGGCCGCGACATTTCCCGCACTTGCCGCTGGCAACGAGTAACCAGGATGTTTGACTTCGCGAGATTGAAACTGCCAACACGAACCTAAGGTACAAGCCGGTCAAGGTACGATCGGCGCCAAACGCCCGTCACGGGCAAAGCCAGTTTTTCGTGTTAGAGAGCCCGGGTGGCCGTTCCCGCAAACCAAGGCCATCCGGGCTCTTTTCGTTTCGCGTTCGCTTTCGCTCATAACTCGCGAATGCGAAGATTGCGGAAGCGATGCACGCCACCCTGGCCGTGATGCTGCAGGGCGACCACGCCGCTGGCGAAGCGCGTGTCGCGCACGTCGGCCGTCTTCACGTCGTTCACCCAGATCTCGATCCGCTCGCCCTGGCAGCGGATGCGGAACCGGTTCCACTGGCCGGGTTTGAAAGCGCCGTCGGCCATGTCGTGAAATTTGGCCGTCTCGGCCTTGTCCTTCGGCCACACCCAACCCGAGCCGATGGCGTAGATCATGCCGCTCTTGGCGTTTTCGACTTCGCATTGGTAGCCCTTCGGCTTGCCGCCGGTCGCCTGGCAACGAAAGCCGATGCCGGAGTTGTACTTGCCAGCGGGCATGAAAGCCTCCACTTCCAACTCGAAATCGCCCCAGGCTTGCTCGTGCAGCAGCCACAGGTTCTTGCCGCGCGAGAGGATTTGAATTTCGCCATCGACCGCCTTGACGTCGCCCTCGGCGCTGGCCTTCCAGCCGGTGAGCGACTTGCCATCGAACAGCGAGTTCCAGCCGTCCTCCCCTGCCCCGTCGGCGGCGACCTTCGTCAGAAACGATCCGGTCGAAAAGCCAATGAACATCGCCAGGTCGGCATCACCCGATTGAACGACCGTGGCCGGGACATCTTCGGGCCGAATTGCGTTGGCCCGCTCGAGCGCGGCGCGCATGGCCGGGATCGCTTTGCGCGCCGAGTCGCCCAGCAATTCGATCGTGCGCGCGGCGTACAAAACGACCGTCAAGTTTTCGTGTTCAAGCGCCGCGATCAACACCGGCAGGGCGACATCGATCTGGCCGTTTCGGGCCAGGACATTGGCAGCCTCGATCCTCACGGTCGGCGAATCGTCTTTGAGCCGGCGCTCCAAACTGTCAATGTCCGCAGGCACAATGGCGCCCCCGAGACCGTGGTCCGAATACACCGGGTTGCGCCAGGGAATCTCTCGTGCCAAGACATCCGGCCAATCAGGAAACTGTTCGCGTGTCACCGTGTAGGGAGGACGCGCGCCAAATCTGCGCCATATGTCGATCTCGGGGAAGAATCCCAGATCACCGGATTTGCTCAGGTGTGTATCGAGCCGAGCGCGAAGTGATTCTAGTATATCGGCGTGATCTTCGGAGCCGGCCAGATTGCGAAGGTTATCGGGGTCGGACTCGCAGTCGTACAACTCTTCGGGTGGCCGCCGCGGCACGAGGAAACTCAGCGTTGCTTTGGTTTGCGATCGATCGCCCACGAACCGCGACAACTCGTGACGAATTTCGCCCTGCCCCGGCCATGCCGAAGGTTGGTTCCAACCGTATTGCGGCATGTAGTTGCGGATGTAGAGATAACGCTTGTCGCGCACGCTGCGCGACATGTCGAAGGCTTCGTCGACTCGGTCACGATGGCCAAACGCCCAAAACCGTTGCTTGCCCAAATGAAGTCCTAGGAATGCCTGCCCCTGCATGTGTTCCGGTGGTTGAACGTCGGCCAGGCTCAGCACGGTCGGGCCGAAGTCCACGAAACTAACCATCCGGTTGAATGTCTCGCCCGGAGGGGTCGGTGCGAGATGTTTGTACTTCTCGGGAAAGTGAATCAACAGCGGCACGTGCATGCCCGAGTCGTAGAGGCAGCGTTTGTGCCGCGGCATGCCCGAGCCGTGGTCGGAATAGAAGAAGACGATTGTGTCCTCGGCCAGTCCGTCTTTTTCCAGCCGGGCGAGGATGTCGCCAACCTCCTTGTCCATCACCGTTACACAATCGTAGAACCGCGCGATCGTGCGGCGGATGATCGGGGTATCGGGATAGTATAGCGGAACCGGTGCGTCGTCCGGGTCGTGGATTTCCAGCGGTAACAGGCGGCTTTGTACGTCGCGGACGAATTGTTTGTAGGGCCAGACCATCGTGCGGCTTTGATGCGACGTCATCAGATTGAAGACGCAGAAGAACGGCTGATCCTGCTTTCGATTCCACCAGCCGGCCGTCGCGCTGCTTTCATTCCACGACTGTTTGATGATCCGAGGCGCACTCGACGTGTTGTAATCGGTCTTCACGTTGTTCGTCGTGTAGTACCCGGCGTCGCGCAGGTAAGCCGGAAAGCCGCGGATAGAGTCGGGAATGGAAAAGGCCGAACGCATGTTATGCGTGCCGAGGCTCGGCGCGTAGCAGCCGGTAATCAACGTCGAGCGCGACGGCGAGCAGACCGGCGCGGTGGCGAAGGCGTGTGTGTAGCGGACGCTTTCGGCCGCGAAGCCGTCGATGTGCGGTGTCGTGGCGTATTTGTCGCCATAGCAGCCGAGCGTCGGGCTCATGTCTTCGGCCGTGATCCAGAGGATGTTGGGCTGGTCGGCAGCCAAACCGAGCGGCGAGGCGAGGCTGAACAAGAGCGTGCAACACGCGGCGACAAGAGAACGCATGGCGAACGTCCAAGTGGAGAGGGGAGAGTTAGTCGATCACGTTTGCCGGTTTGCTGGGCGGCTGCGGCTTCGGTGGGTTCGGGTCGGGCTTGGGCGGCGGACCAAGTCGCGGCGCGTAGATCGACGCGACATAATTCCAGTTTTCGCTCTGCGGTTCCCAGCCCGCCAGCATGCCCGTTTCGCTGACGACCTTGCGCGCGGTGATGTAGATGTCGTAACTGTCGGGCAGAACGTAGAACCGCGCGTAGTATTTTTCCTTGTCGACATTCGCCAGCAAACGGTTGAAACGCGAACGCGGGTTAAGCAATTCGGCCTCGGTGACACCGTCGTTTTCGCGCGGCGTGAACTTGAGTGTTGGCGCCGCGCCCGATCGGGCGCTGATCTCGGTATTGAAGAACTCATCGCTGAGCGGCCGGCGCTGGGCCTTTTTGTATTCCTTGAGAAACGCATCGGGATCGATGCCGGCCTGTTTGTCGAGATCGAGCCGTTTCGACTGCACGACAAACTCGGCCCGCTTGCGCGCCGTATCACGAAACACGTCGAGATTGAGCGGATACACCTTGTTGTTGGCGCACAGAAAGATCGCGGGTTTCACACCTTCGGGCGCTGGGCGCGGATTGGGGAGATTCACAACGCGGGGCGGCAGCGTTTCGCGCTCGGGTGTGTCGTCGAGAATCGCCTCTTTCTTGGCGACCTCCGCCAGCTTTTTGGTCAGTTCTTCCTGCAATTCATCGCGACCTTTGTTGAATTCGGCGATCTTCTTCTTGGCCGCTTCCGCCTTGGCCTCTTCGGCCTCGATCTTCATAGCGAACTCATTCGCAGCCTGTTCGGCCTGCTGCACGAGACGCCGTTGCCGCTCGATACGCTCGCGCATCTGTTCCAACCGCCGGGCATGCCGTTGCTCATCGACTGGTTTAAACTCCTCTAGCTGCTCGTTGAGCGACTGCTGTTCGTCGAGCGTTTGTTGCAACTCCGCCTTGGCTTTGTCCAGGGCGGCCGGGTCGACCTGCTCGCTCTCCGCGATGCGATCGACCGCGTCGCTTACGCCAAGCTGCGTAACGACGAGCACGATCACAAGAATGCCCACGACATTCGTCATCGTATCGAGCAGCGAATCGAGGCCGCCGCCATCATCGTCGCCGTCGTCGTGTCGCTTTGCCATATTGGTGCCGAATTCGGTAACTATTTGTTCTTTTGGAAGAAGCCGAGATCGATGCGGCCCTTACCCACAACCGGCAACTTGCCGTTGCGCACTTCGTTGTCGTCGGCCAGCTTCTTGGCCGCGCGGTAGGTTCCCAAGCCGTCGCTGCGTACGAGGAACAGCAGCGTGGCCTTGGGCCGGTTCGCCACGGTTTCCAAAAGCGCGACAAACTCCTTGTCGGCGGCCATTTCGGCCGCGCGAATGCGCGTGGGCTTGTCACTGGTATGCAACACGATCGCCCCGGCCGCACATTCGATGAAATACGGTTCGAAATCGATGCCGCTGCCCGATGGCAGGATCGACACCTCGGATTCCTCGGGTGGCAAATTGCGTTCTTTGATCGCCTTGTCGAGCTGGGCCAGCCGTTCTTGTAGGTCGGCGAGTTGGCTTTTCATATCGTCGATCGTTTCTCGCTGCGCGGCCGGCAGCGTGGGAATGACGATTTCGATCTTTTGTTCCTCGGCTTGCTGCTGTCGCATTTTCTCGAGCTGCTCGATCAGCCGATCGAGTTCCTCGCGCGTCTGCTGCATTTCTTGCTGCTGTTGATTCGCGGCGCTCGCCGATTGCGCCTGTTCCTTTTCGATTTGCTGTTGCAGCGCCTCGGCCTGCTGCCGCGCGGCGTCGAGCTGCTTTTTTACGTCTTCGTATTGCTCGGCGTTGGCGACCGCCGGGTTGTCCATTTGCGCCAGCGCGAGTGTCGAGATCATCAACGTGAGGACACCGATGACGCAGGCGATAATGCTCAAGAACGGAAACAGCGAGACATCGTCTTCGGCGTCGGGTTGAATGCGGGCCATCGTCAGCGTCTCCCGTTGCGGCCGAACGAGAACCAGCCGCGTTTCGGCGCTTCGACCTGTTGCACAAGCACCTGCTGTTCACCCAGACGCTCAAGCACGCCGGTCAGGCTGCCCAGGCCGCGCTCAAGCCCAACGAAGTGGTTCTGCATGGTTTCGGAAGATTGGGCCAGGCCTTGCGCGACGTCGCCCTGCAGCAACGCCGCCTGCTCGGCAACGCCCGAGAGCGTTTCTTGAATCTGGCTGGCGGCGGCGCTCATGTGCGCGAGTTGCTGATCGATCTGCTCGGCAATCTCTTGCTGGCGGCGTGTGGACTCGTGCGAAGATTCGAGCTGCTGTTGTTGGATACGGGCGTTGATTTCTTCCCAGCCCTGGGCTACTTGGGAGGTGAGCTTGCTGCCGATGGCGTCGAGCTTTTTGAGCCACTTTTCCAATTCGACCTGGTGCGTGGCCATTCCCTCTTCGACGGCCTGGCGAAAGACGGAAGCGTCGATCCCTTTCAAGCCGCTGGCGCCGCGTTCGGCCCCGCCATCGCGCCCGTCGTTCAATCGGCGGAGCAGGTTCTCGTTGCAATATTCGTCGACCTGGGTGACCAAATCCTGTTCGCTCTTCTGCAACGCCGACGCGGGGATCTTGACCATCATGCTCATGATCAAGGCGAGCAGCGTTGTGTCGAACGCGGTTTTCAAGCCGTCGAAGACACTGTTGAGCGCGCCCTTGAGCGCCGAGACATCGGACGAGCTTTCGAGGCTGCCGCCCAGGCCGCCCACGGCGGCGCTAATGCCGATGACCGTGCCGATAAAACCGAGGATCGGCAGCGCCCAGATGAACACCTTCACGATCGTG
>JAGQOS010000273.1 GCA_020427265.1 Planctomycetales bacterium | reverse complement strand
AGCTCACCCGAGGCGCGCTATCAAGGATTAGCGCATACCGAGTTTCTGTCTTTCGGAACCGATTTTTCATCGATCGCCGCACTCGT
The DNA here is from genome assembly GCA_020427265.1 of Planctomycetales bacterium. Classification (GTDB taxonomy): domain Bacteria; phylum Planctomycetota; class Planctomycetia; order Pirellulales; family JAGQOS01; genus JAGQOS01. The sequence continues at coordinate 6,702 of JAGQOS010000273.1, read as the reverse complement.
GGAAAAGACGACGTGGACCGGTTGGCCCGATGTGTTTGATCCTAGATTCGAGCGATTCTGCGAACTACGCGCGCGTCAGCGCTGTGCACCCCATCGCCAAGACCCTTGGCTGTTGGGTTACTTTCTCGACAACGAGTTGGAATGGTGGGGAAAGAGTCATCGGCCCTGGGGACTCGTCGAAGAGACCATCCGCCTGCCGGCCAACGCGGCTGGCAAACAAGCTCTTGTCGCGTCGCTTCGTCGTTCGTTCCTAAACAACGTGGATCAGTTCAACGATGCGTTTGGAACGAAGCTGGAAGATTTCGACTCGCTACTTCCGCCGGGCGATCTCCCCAAGCCCCAGTCCGATGCCGCCCGCGACGCGCTCGATCGCTTCATCGTCGAGGCCGCGGAACGCTATTTTCAGGTGACGACGGCTGCTGTGCGGCGCCATGATCCCAATCATCTGATTCTCGGATGCCGCTTCGCCTTCAACGCACCCGACGCAGCGTGGCGCCAAGCCGGCGCCACCTGCGACGTGGTCACGGTCAACGTCTACCCGCGCATCGATCTGAAGCAACGGCGGGTGATCACCCTCGATGAACATCTGCAAAGTAAATTCGACCTTTGCGGCAGGCCGATGATCGTTACCGAATGGAGTTTTCCGGCGCTCGACGCGTTCGATAGCATGGGCCATCCCCTGCCGAGCCAACACGGCGCGGGCATGCGAGTCGATACACAGGCGCAGCGCGCGCAATGCTTCGCCATCATGCAGCAGGCGCTCGCGAAGTTGCCGTTTATCGTCGGCTCCCACTACTTCATGTGGGCCGACGAACCGGCGCTTGGCATTCGCAGCACGTTTCCCGAAGACAGTAACTACGGACTAGTCAGCGAAGCCGATGTACCTTACCCCGAAATTACAGAAGCCGCCGCGGTCATCAATGCTCGCCTGCCGGCGCTGCATGCCGGCGATTGCGAAGTGCTGGCTTGGAAAGCCGCCGAATTATCCGGCGAGCGTATCAGCCCGTCGTTGGTCGAAGCGGGCGAGCTTCGCCTGAATCGCGACGGTGAGAATTTCACGATCATCAACGGACCGCTCCGTCTGGAGCATCAGGCAACGGGCGGCGCAGCATTTCAGCAGATCTTTCGGCGCAACGACGATGGCAAGTGGATCGAGTTGGGACGCTATCAGGTGACTCTCTTCCAAACTGTGCGAGATCAAAATCATTGGCCGCGAGCCGAATACGTGGCCAAAGTCGACGTGCGCGAAGAATCGCCGCAACGCCTGGTCATCGACATGGAATTTCATAACAACGCCTCGCCGGCTTGGAAGGCGGCATATCGTTTTCGCGTGCTGCGCGGGCGACCGTGGTTTACGGCACAAGCATTGTGGATCGAGAATTGTAGTGATACCGCCTGGAATCTCGGCGGCTACTATCACTATCTGCCGTCCAACCTTGGCGGCGATTCTCAGGATGATGATCCGGGCGGGCCGAATGTTCCGAACTATTATCGGCCGTTGGCGGCCTGGCGCGATGCGCGTCTACCGTGGCTATTTGGGGCCATCGCTCTTGGCGACGACGAACGCTGTTCGCTCCGCTTTTGGAAGGATGGCGACGGGCAGCATCCCGATGCGCAGCGTGAAGTCGATCGGCTGCTTGCACCCGGCGCACGCTGGACGGCTGCCGCCGACGAGCCTGAAGTAACCATCTTCGGGCTCCGCACGACGCCCGAAAACCCGCGTCCCTGGTTGGCGATCGCCGACGACGAAGCACCGTGATTGGGTCAGAAGCTTGCGCCGATGCGGGGAAACTGGCGGCTATTGAAAGCTTCGTCGAATTTGTCCCACTGCGAACTTGGCGCAAGGAGTTGCGGATCCGTCTCCGGATCGCCGATCGTACCCTCCACGGTTTCTACTGTATCAACAACGCCGCCACGCCCGGCATAGATCAGTCGCGCCTCCGACTCGCCGGCGAGAATGCATCGCGAGAGCTTGCAATGACTTGGCGTGTCGTCCGCCTCGGAGCGCACGGCGCAGCCGTTGGCGTAGAACGTTGATTGCTCGACTCGCACGTTGCTACCCGGCGCTAACCAGAGTCCAATTCCAGGTGAACCGTTGCGGTAATCGACGGCGTAGGCCCCGATGCAATTTTTCAGCAATGCCGGGCCTGGGGAACTCCAGAAGCGAAAATTGCGTTTGTTGCGCAGGCTTACGCAGTCGATCAACACGGGATCGGCCGATTTGTCGTCCCAGCCGGCGTCGGTGTTGTTGTAAGCGCGACAGCGGACATATTTGAGATGACGCGCGTGGCGTTCGGCGCAGAATCCGTCGCCGTTCCAATAGCCTTTGCCGTTGGGATTCCAGTTGCCGGCCGCCGTGCAGTCGGCATAGGTGATTTGTGATGTCGCGGCACTCGGGCATGTTCCATTCGCTCGAAACCTGAAACCCGATCGGGAACGCTTCGCGCACCCAATCTTTGCCACCCGCATTGACCGCAACGCGTTCGATGCGGACCTCGCGCACTCCGTCGCGCATACGAATACCGCGTTTCGTATAGACGTTCACGCGGCAATCGGAAATCGTGATGTCGCGCGTGGCAAACCGGCCCTGCGGATCGGCCATGCCATCGAGTGTCAAACCTTCGCGCACGTGGGCGATGTCTAAATGCGAAAGTCGTACGCCAACATTGCCGCCGTAGAGCCGGATGGCGCAGCTGCAGTTACGAAACCGCAAACCGTTGAGTTCCCAGTACCCCGTATTCGAGGAACCAACCACCATGGTCTGCCAGCCGTCGTGAATGTTCTCCATGTCGAGGCTGCCAGCCATCAACGGCAGTCCGTTTCCCGTATCGACGCCCTGTAGGCGGCGCATCGCGCCTGTACCGCTACCGCCAGCCTTGATTTCTAAAAGGACGTTTTTGTATTCGCCGCTGCCCAGATACAACGTGTTGCCGGGGCCGACGGCATCCCAGGCCGTTTGCAGCCCGCCGCTACCTGCGGATCGGGCATTCCGCCAGTCGACGCCGGTCTTCGCGCCAGCGCCGGCGGGTGTTACATATTGATCGGCGCCAGGTGAAGCAATACGCAGGTCGGGATTCTCTTCCGGAAAATAGAACGTTGGCGCCTTTCGCGGTGGCGGCGCAATCGGTTGCGTGAGTGTGACGACGCCATCGCGCTGGCTCGCAGATTTGTCGACCGTTTGAAGCGAAACGTTCGTATACCAGCACACAGAGCCGCCGAATTCCTTCTTTTGACGATAGCGACACAAGACCTCGAGCGTGTCGGCTTCGCCGCTGTCGATTTGTCGCACGACACGCTGCCAGCTTGACTGTGACCAGCCCAAGTGAACGCGCTCAAGTTCCTTGCCGTTCTTGAGTCGTTTGATTTCGAAAAACGCCGACTGGCCTTTTGAACTCCGCCAGTCGCCGGTGAACCGAAACAAGGTATTGGGCTCTACGGCGAGCGATTGGGCGATCTGGCCATAGGAAGAACCGCCGTCGCAGACAATGTCGATACGCAAGGCTTGTTTCACTTCGGGATGCTGAGCCTCGGCCGCGTCGATCGAAACCTCTTGTTTGTTGGTGCGAATCGCCCACCCCGAGGGTCTACCTTCGCGCTGGTTGGCAAACTGACCGTTGGTAATCAATTCTTCTGCTCGCGTTTGGTCAACGTGCGCCGTGGCGATAACGAGAAGCCAAATAAAGATTCTCATGGCCGGTTCGCTCGGGGAATTCGGATTTGGATTTCGCCAAAGGGCCGGCCGGTTTTATCGCCGATCGTTGCCGTGAGAGCCACCTCGCGCACGGATGTCTCGGCGGGCGGCGTTAGTTGAAAATCGAGGCGGTCACGTTCGCTCTCCCTGGAAGGCAGTTCTACAACGCCCCAATGTGGCGGTGCGATGAGCTTAACCTGTTCTGCGCTAGCCAACGGCGCATGGAGCGAGATGACGGCATTGCCGGCTGTGGAAATTTCACTCGGAGGATCGATCCAGCGGTAAGGGGCCGCTTTCCACTCCGCCGGCAACTCGCTTGCTCCCGTTTCGTAGCGCACAAGTATCGGATCGTCAGAGATGGTGAGCAGAATGCTTCCGCGCCGCGTGTAGAGCGTGCGCGCACTGCCGTCGATGTGCAGGATGTCCGCCTGGGTGACGTCCGGCAGCGGCAATTGGATGTTCAAGCGCTGAGTGTCATTCCACAAGATTTGCAGGCAGCGGCCGTCGCGATCGCGAAACAGATGTGTGTGCGTGCCATTTTCGTCTTGTCGTTCGGCTACAAACTTCTTGATGGCGATCGAGTTCACGGCATGGTAATACGCTACCGCGTCGAGTCGGGGGCAGTACCGGTTATACCGGCAGTCGAACACGTTGTGCGCATCGCCCGAATCGCCAAACGCCTTGGCCTGCGGATCGGGATACAGAAGCCCAAACCACGAAACGTTTTCGCCGCCGGCGGCAAAAAACGTGGCGAACTTCTTGTACAACTCCACGGCCACGCGATGCCGAGGCAGGCCTTGGCTGTTCAGGCCCAGTTCGGTTGACCAAATCGGTTTCTCGACACCGTATTTGCGGGCCAGTTGCCGGTACTCTTGGATCGTGCGACGAACGTTCGCCGAGTCTTCGTAGATGTGAAAGTCGAACGCGTCGCACCATTTTCCATAGCCGAGTTGAAAGTACTCTTCGTTCGGCTCCACCGACGTCGCGACGACGCGGATTGTCGGGTCAACCTTCTTGATCTCTTCGTAAAGCACGCGGTAGGCTTCGACGTTTCGACGCACCACGCCGCCGACGCCATGTGGCTCGTTGCCCAGGTTAATGATCATCGGTCGCGCGTCGCCGAATGTTGCGATTAAATTCCGCACTCCCTGGCGCAACGCTTGTTCGTCGTAATCGTACTTACCTTGCTCAATGAACTTGGCTGGCGTTGTCGTAAGCCATCCCATGCCCAATTCTTTGACCAACGCAAGTTGCGGGGCTTCGGGTTGGTACGGTGGGGTTGATTTCCAGCCGCCCCACACGCCACACACTCGCACACCCAGACGGTCAGTCAGGCGCACATATTCGGTAATGCGGTTGTCCCAGTTGCGCGCCGTGAAGGGAACTTCTTCGGGCGCGTATTGTCTCGTGACTGCTTCGGGAAGAATCGCCAATGAAGTGTGGTTGCCGAACGACTCTCCATCGCCCAGCGACAACTCCGCATACAGCTCGTAGTACCGACCGATATCGAGTTGTTCCATGTCAAGATTTAGCTTCGTCTCATAAACGAATCGATCGTTCTTTCTGGCAGGCTCTCCCAAGACAAGGCGGCGCGCGTGCATTTGCTCGGCGCCCCAATAGTCGCGAAGGACACACTGTAAGAATCGCTGCTCCGAACGCAGGGGCTTCCGCGCTTCGACCGTGATGACCACGTCACGCGGATCCGTGGGATAGAGTAGATTGCCCAGTCGTTCCGTCGCAAAGAGCAGTCGCTCCACTCGGTCGTCGCGCTGCGGTCGTGGGGCGAGGTAGGCCGCGGCGAGATCATCGACCCAGAAATGGCCGTACGTCTTATCCAGCCTCATGCGGAATCGTGCCGCTGCCGCATTGACGGGAATCTCCACGAGCTTCGTCACGCGTTGCCAGTCGCGCTGGCCAAACACCTCGAATACGGTCGCCATTTCGACCCGTTGACCGCGGGAATCGAGACACTCGAGTTCTACGATGCCGCGATACGAATTATCGGGCGAATGCAGGTCGGCTTTGCTGGCCAGGCGAAGTTCCCACTTTCCCTCGACGACCGGAAATGTCGGTCCGACGACCGAGCAAGGAAGCTGCACGTCCTCCAAAGAACGCGATAAGCGCAACGATCCGTCTGACGCTTGGTCATCGATCGAAACGCCGGCCGTGGCCTCCCACGATGCGTCGAGCGACGAGGTTGCGAAGTCTTCCCGCCAGGCGGCCGGTTGGCGAAACGCCGGGAGCAGGCACTCGGCTCGTACATTGTCGAGCAATAGCGACGGCCGCATTCCTTCAGAATCGGATCGGTTTGTCAGTGAGATCACAAACTGGCGCGCGGGCCCGTGCCACGTTCCGTCGTTCGCGCCACCCCAATGTTCGCCACCGGCGATCTCGGTCGGGGCGATCGTCAATTCGCGCCAATCGCCGGTGGCGGGTATCGGATAATCGCGGCGTTGATGTGTTTGACCGCTGGAATCGACAAGCTGAATGCCGACCGACGTTACGTTCTCGGTTTTCATTCGCAGGCGCAGCGCCAAAGTTTCCAAGGCGGCGATCTCCTGCATGTTGCGAATGGCGGCCACATACGCTCCGCCGCCGGTGAAGTCGCCGCGTAACTGCAGGCAGGACTGGCTGGGCTCGGGTGTGTCTTCGAGCACGGTTAGTGATCCGCTAGCGCCCTTGAACTCAGCGCCATTCGAGAACCGCCAGTCGTGCACGCCTTCGACAATCTCGTCGAGCGGAATCGTTGCGCGCACTTCCGCGCCCGCGACGGCCGTGGGACGAGGCGCGATGGCGATATTACGAAATGAAATCGTGCGTACGACATTTTCGTTGGCGTTGGAGAGCAGCAGATAAATTGCCGACGCTGGCCCATGCCACCGACCATCTTTGGCGCCGCCCCACGACTCGAATTTCAATACCGACGTGACCGCGCCGGATTTGCCTCGCTCGGCAAAAAACGCTTCCAGCGGTAGCTCGAGTCGTTGCCAATCCCGATTCGTAGGGTCGAT
>JAGQOS010000272.1 GCA_020427265.1 Planctomycetales bacterium | reverse complement strand
ACCTCATCGATCAGCCGCCGCAGCGGCTTGAATCAGCCGTTGCTGTTCGCGGCGCTCGTGCTCCTATTTGCGGAAACAGCTCTGGCCTGGAGATTCGGAAGGAGCGTATGAGCGGCAAGGTGCCACCATCGATCGAACGCTGGCTCGGAATTCAATCGAGCAATGGCGAAGGCACGCTATGGACGCTCGACAACTCGTGGAGCTTTCCGCCGTGGATGACTTTGCTTTTCTGCCTGTTTGCCGTTGCTTGGGTGTGGTATTTCTATGCCCGTGAGCCGGAGAGTGCAGGGCGTCGAGCAAAAGCGACGATGGGGTTGATGCGTGTCGCCGTCATTGGGCTGGTCTTGTTCATGATCGCCGAGTACCTCATTTCGCTCAAACGCACCGGTTTGCCCTACGTAGCCGTTATCGTCGATGAGTCGGCGAGCATGGGCATCGCCCATCGGCTGCGCGAGCCGAAGTTACAGCAGGAACTGTCAGCCCGCCTAACGCAGGCTGGTCTCGACGAATTGAGCCGCCTGAATCTGGCCAAGCTGCTGCTGGTCGAGAACGACGCCAAGCTGTTGTCGACCATTGCGCGGCGTTACAAATTGAAAGTCTATTTTCTCTCTGGTGCGGCAAAAGCTCAATCGGGCGACGTGGATCAACTTGTCGATGCGATCCGCCTGGCCTCGGCCGCCGGTGAAGTAAGCCGTTTGGGCGATGGAGTGCGCGAAGTTTTGGCCGATCTTCGTGGCACGCCACCGGCCGCCGTCGTCATGCTGACCGACGGGATCACGACCGAGGGTTCCTCGCTCGACCAGGCGGCTGCCTACGCGCGGCGCAAGGGAGTGCCGCTGTTCACCGTGGGCTTGGGAAGCGAAGAGCCAATCCTCGATGTTGAGTTGGCCGACCTGTTGGTCGATGAAGTCGTCTTCGTCGACGACATCGTCACGTTCCAGGCCACGGTTCGCGCCAGCGGCCTGGCCGGCCGCCAAGCCACCGTCCTGCTGCGCGACAAGCAGTCCAACCGCGTGCTTACCAAGGCGTCCGTCACGCTGCCGGAGCAGGGCGATTCGGCCGATGTCCGTTTGCCCTACCGCCCCCGCGAGGTTGGTCAATTCGAATTCGTAGTCGAAGTGCAGCCACAGCAGCATGAAATTCAGACGTCCAACAATCTAGCTTCGCGCACCGTCAGCGTGCGCAAGGAAAAAGTGCGCGTGCTGCTGGTGCAAGCCTATCCGAACCACGAGTTCCGCTACTTGAAAAACATGCTCGCGCGCGACACGACAATCGAACTTTCGACCGTACTACAGGAGTCGGACCTGGAATACGCGCAGGTCGATCAGTCGGCGCTCCGCGTGTTCCCGGTGCGCCGCGAAGAGTTGTTTCGCTACGACGTCGTCTTATTGGGCGATGTCGATCCTTCGTTCCTGTCGCGATTAGCGACCGAAAACCTGCGTGCATTTGTCGTGGAGCGTGGCGGCGGAATTGTAATGATGGCCGGGCCTCGCCATTTGCCGTGGGACTTCCGCGATACACCGCTCGAATCGCTCTTTCCCATCGAACTCGATGACTTGCGTCGACCCGGCTCGGATGAGAATTATACGGAACCGTTCGTGTTGAAGCCGACGTCGCTGGGCATGGCGAGCGCTCCGTTTCAACTGGGCGACTCGCCGCGCGAGACCGCCTCGCTTTGGCAGGGCCTGCCGCCGCTCTATTGGTTTCAAGATGCGTCGCACGTCAAGCCGACGGCCCGTGTTCTCGCCGTGCATCCTTCACGGACGTTGGCCTCCGGCGCTCCGCTGCCGTTAATCGCCTTGCAGTATGTTGGTGCGGGAAAAGTACTCTATCACGGTTTCGACGAAACTTGGCGCTGGCGTTTTCGCGTGGGCGACTCGCTCTTTGCTCGCTATTGGATCCAATCCATCCGTTATCTGGCCCGAGCCAAATTGTTGGGCGGTGAACAACGCGCGGAATTAACCGTTGATCGGCGCGAATATCGACGCGGCGAGCCGGTGCGATTGCGTGTGCGATTTCTCGACGATCGCACAGCTCCGGCCAGTGATCAGGGTGTCACGGTCGTCATCGATCAACGTGGCCAGCGTTCACGGCGCGTTACACTCGAACGCTCATCGGCCGGCCGCGGGATATTCGAAGGCGTGTTTACCGAAGCCACCGAAGGGGATTTCGAAGTGTGGATGGCGACACCTAGCGTGGAAGGAAGGCCGCCTTCGACCTCGTTCCTCGTCTCCGCGCCGCCAGGTGAGTTCCAACAAACAGCGATGGATGTGGACCAACTCACGCGCGCCGCCTCGGCAACTCACGGAAAATATTACACGATTCGCAACGTAGACCGGCTTATCGATGAACTTCCGCAGGGCCGCCAGGTGCCTGTAGAAACTCTGCCACCGGCTGTGTTGTGGAATCGCTGGTGGATCTTGTTCTTGCTACTTGGCCTACTCGTAGGCGAATGGCTGTTGCGAAAGAAACACGGACTCGCCTAACCCAGAACGCTAACTCTGAAATCTTTTATCAGAAGTTCCGGCCATGCCACATCCCATCGAGCAACAAGTTACCGTCGTCGCCAGCCGAGCCAGGCGGGCGTTCGCATTGCGCGGCGTCGCAGCCTGGCTCGCCGTCGTTGTAGCTGCACTAATGATCCTGGGAGCATGCGATTTTGTGCTGCGTTATCAGGACCCCGGGCTACGGATCTTGGCGTCGCTTGCTGCGTTGGTCGCTATCGCGTGGGGAGCGAATCGCTATTTGCGCAGTGTCGTATTTCTACGTATCGATGCCTTGGATGTCGCCCAACGCATCGAACGACGTTACCCCGAGCTAAAGCAATCGCTCTCCAGCGCAATTGTATTTCTGCGGCAAGAAGAAGGCGATGCCGGGGCGGGCTCTAGTACACTGCGCCGCGCCGCCATCGCTGAGGCCACAGCCGGGTTGGAAACGGTCGATCTGGAGCAAGTCGTCAATTTCCAACCGACTCGCCGCGCCGTAGCGATTGCGGGCGCAGCGCTCGTTATGGCGTTCACGGCCTGTGCCGCCAACTCCGAAGCGGTCGTCATCGCGCTATCGCGGCTGGCGAATCCGTTCGGCGCTACCAGTTGGCCGCGCGTGAACGAGCTAGCGTTTCGCCGTCCGCTTACCAAGCTTGCCGCCGGACAGACCTTCGAAGTCGAACTGATCGACCGCAACGGGCAGTTGCCTGATGAAGTTCGCATCGAATTTCGTTATGCGAGCGAGCAAGGGTGGACAGCGCCCGAATCCGAGTTGATGCAACTGATCAACGACGCCATGCTCTTCCGCAAAGAGACCGTCTCGCGACCGTTTCAGTATCGGGCGACTGGAGGCGATGACGACACGATGGCTTGGCTTGACCTGCAGGTGGTCGAACCGCCGCGCATCGAGATCCTGCAAGCTCGCATTTATCCCCCGAACTACACTGGATTGCCGGCAACCGACTCCGAGCGGCAGATCCGCGCCCTGCAAGGCTCTCAGATTGCGTTGCGGGGAAGCGCCACGAAAGAGCTGTCTCGTGCCAATCTGCGCATGGACGACGGAACAGTCATTCCCGCCTCGCTAAGTGACAACGGGCTGGAATTTCGCGTGGAACGCGACCAATTTGTGTTGCAACGCACTGGAAGTTACTGGTTTGAGCTGTTCGACCTCGAGGGGCTCAGCGGCCGCCAGCCAGAGCGTTACACGTTGGAAGCAGTTCCCGATTCTCCGCCGAGCGTCGTTTTCGAACAGCCCGCGGCTGCCAACTTTTTTACAGCCGATGCCGTCGTACCGATTGAAATCCTCGTGAAAGACGACCTTCGAATTCGCGACGTCTTCTTGCGCTACACTCGGAGCGATCGGAGCGATCGCAGCGATGAAGGTGAGTTTGCACGGCAACTTTACGTGGGACCTGAAAGCGTGCACGCGGAAAATGAGAGCAGCGAACTCGTCGATGGCGAGCGTCGCACGATTCGTCATACTTGGGCGCTGGCCGAACTCAATCTGCAGCCCGGTGCGCAGATCTCGCTCGTCGCCACCGCCAGCGATTACTTACCTCAAGTAGGCCAATCGCTCGCTCCGCGGCGAATCAACATCATCACACCGGCGGAACTCGAAGACCGCCTCGCGTTGCGCCAGCGATTGATTCTGGCTGAGCTGTCCCGCGCGTTGGAGATGGAAAAGACGACACGCAGCCAACTCGAAATCCTACTTATCCAGGCGCGCGAGGTCGGGCATTTCGAACGCTCGGACATCGACCAATTGCAGGCCGCAGAATTGAACCAGCGGCAGGTTCAACGTACGCTGACGGATCGCGATGAAGGGATTCCTCAGTACATCGAGTCGCTGCTTGCTGACTTGGACAACAATCGCATCGATAGTCCCGATATTCGTCGCCGCATGGAGGAAATTCGCCGTGAGCTCGGCCGCCTAAAGAACGAAGAGCTGGCCCGTATCGAATCTCGGCTTACTGCCGCGATCAAGTCGGCCCAGTCGGCGGCCCCAGAGCCAGAAACGCAATCACCCGCGCCGCGCGAGCCGATTGAAGTAGCTGCCCAGCAGCAGGATCGCGTGATCGATTCACTCAATAGCCTGCTGGGTGATCTCACGCAATGGACCGACTATCGGCGTCTGTCGCGCGAAGTGCGACTGATTCGCGAGGGACAACAGCGATTGACCGAAACCACGCGTCGGATCGGCACCGGTGCCGAGGAAAACGACGGCACGCTTCTCAAGTCCACCGATGAATTGGCACCGCAACAGTCGGCCGACTTGCAAAAGGCGGCGTCCGAGCAGCACGAATTGGCGCGCAGCCTGGAGAAGCTACTCCAAACGATGGAGTCCATGGCCGAAAAGCTCACTGACGACGACCCGTTGGCGGCCGCGACACTCGAAGACGCTGTGTCGGCCGCGCGCGGCGAAAATGGGCAGACTGAACTAAGTGGCCAGATGCGCGGCGCAGCCGATCTGGTCCGGCGAAACGAAATCGGGCAGGCCCTCGACGCACAGCAACAGGCCAGCGCGACACTCAACGAGATTCTCGACATTCTCGCGAACCGCCGCGAGGCCGAATTGTCGCGGCTGGTCGAAAAACTTCGCGAAGCCGAGCAACAGCTCGACACGCTGCGCAACGAACAACGCGGTTTGCGCAAGAAGATGGAAGAGGCGGCCGCCGAGACCGACGAACAGGAGCGCAAGCGCCAGCTTGAACGATTGCAGCGTCAGCAGAAGGAGATTCAGGAGCAACTTGAACGAATGTCGCGACGCCTGCAAAGGCTGCAAGCCCAGCGTGCCGGCCGGTCGGCTCAGAACGCCGCCGAAAAACTCGGCGCGGCCTGCGAGGCATGTCAAGGCGGCGATGGCGCGGCAGCAGCCGACCGAGCCGAGGCGGCCGAAAAGGATCTCGAAGAGGCTGCGCAAACGCTTGCCGAAACGCGTCAACAGGCGGAAGCCGATTTGGCCAACGAACAAATGGCGCGTTTCGAAGACGCGCTGGCCGGAATGATCCAACTGCAACAGCGTTTGCTAGACGATACATCGGAAATCGCATCGCGAATTTCCGCCGACACACCTGACGAAGTGTTCCCCAGCGGAATCGATGATCTGTCGCGCGCCCAGCTTGCTCTTGGTGAGCAGGTTGCGCAGCAAGCGCAGAAGATGGACCAACGTCCCGTTTTTCAACTCGCCCTCGAAGCGGCGTCGGACGTCATGAAGAGGGCAGGCAACGCCCTCGCACGCGGCGTGGCGGATGAACCGACGCAGGCGCAGCAAGCCGAGGCGTTGCAACGGCTTAAGCAGTTACTTGAAGCGATCGCACCAGATAAGAACGACGGCGCAAACCAGGAAGGCGAAGGGCAGGGGGGAGCTGGGCAGGGTGGCGGAGGCCAAGCGGGAAACAGCGGAATCCAGGACATCGCTCAGCTGAAGCTCGTGAAACTCCTGCAGGAGAATCTCAATCGTCGATTCGAGACACTACGTAAGTCGCTCGACCAGGGTGATCCAGGCGTCGAGCACTTGCGAGATCAACAAATTCGCCTCGCCGACGAACAGGGACGTCTTGCCGATCTCGTGCTTGATTTGGTTGTCGCCGAGGATCCGGCTGTCGGTGATGATCCCGATAAGCTTCCCGACCTTGACTTGGAAAGGGCGCTCGATGAAGAGAATCTGGATCTTCCTCCTTTGGAATTGGAGCTCGACGATGCGCAGTAAGTTGGCTCTCGTATTGCTTGTGGCGTTGCTGTTCGCGCAACTGGGGACGACCGGCCAGGCGGAGGATGTCGAAAATCTCGATGCCGATCTGGAGGCCTTGCTGCTCGAGGATCTCAAGGATGCGTTGCCGCCCGATGCGCTCAAACAGGAATCTAGCGCAGGCGAGCGTGCAGCGTCTAATGATGCAGAAACGGAAAAAGTCGGCGAAGACCTTGGCGAGGCGGCTGAGAACCCGCTCGCGCGCATCGGCCAGCAAATGCGATCCGTAGAGACACGCATTGCCGGCGACCAGCCACCGCAGGAGACTCGCGAAATGCAGGAGAAGATCGTCGCGGACTTGGAGGCCTTGATCAAGCAAGCTCAGCAGCAGCAAAAGCAGCAGAAGTCGGGCGGATCGAAGGGGGCTCCGTCGAGTCAGCGTTCGGATATCAAACAACCGAAGTCTGGTTCGCAGTCGAAAACAGGCGCTGGCCAAACAAATTCGAAAAAGCCGGCGCGCGATTCCACATCGCGCTTGGGAACGGCCGAGGCGGCCGCTGCCGAGCGGCAACAGATGCAAGACCGAATTAAAGATTTGTGGGGCCATCTTCCGGAGCGCGCA
>JAGQOS010000271.1 GCA_020427265.1 Planctomycetales bacterium | reverse complement strand
GATCTTCTTTACCCAATAGTCCGCGTTGTCCTTCCCGTCGAATTGCTCTTCACCGGGGCTTTCAGGCCGCAGTGTCGAAACTGCATTGGGAGTGTCGTTGAAAACTGCCCGGAGATTCGCGGAAACGAGGTTGTTTCACCTGGTTAGAAACGACATTCCGTTGTTCACAGCCTGGAAGAACTGAAGACGGATCAAAGCCCGGGTATCGTCGGGCGCAGAATGTCGCCCTCTGGACGGCCGTTTTCGACAAGTTGCTCGATGGCCAAGTCTTTCAAGTTCGGCTGGGAATGGCCGTCGCTGTCGCTGGACGATTCACCCAGCGATGAGGAAACCGTTAGCGTTTCGGCGGCGAGTATCTGGTATGTCTCCTCTGCCGAAGGCTGCTTTTCAGTTTGACGGGCCGTTACCAAACAGTCGATTGTCGCTGCGATTGGCTCAGACATCGGCAGCCAGTTGGCATCTTGAATCAACAGGTCCGAGGTCTTCTTCGCGTAGGACGCTGGCGGGGGAAGATGGAGTTCTACTTGCTGGGCGGGACGCGCCGGAATCTCGATCTGTGACAATCCGACCGCCGCGCGCGCGACGTAGGCGGCATCCAGAGCAGTGATCGTTCCGTTGCCGGATACATCGGCCAAAATCGCAGGGGCGATGTCGTCGAAGGCGGCCAGCCCCGATTGCAGCCCGACGGCCAGGCGAGCGATCATTGCCGCGTCGAGCGCGCTGTACTCTTCATTGCCTGTTGCATCACCGACGTTGGCCGCCAACTGCAGTGCTTCCGCACCGCGCGACACGATTGCCCCCTGATTGATTGACGTATCGATCAATCGAAGCACGCTCATTGTTCCATAGGGAGCATCGGCAGGAACGATCGCATCAATGAGAAATGCAGTTTGCTTACCACCGGCAAGAGGAGAACCGCTGGCCGTGATGCGCGCCTGCCCGGCAACACTAGTTTCGATCGCAATAGTCCAATCGTTAGGCAGGCCATCTGCAAGCCGCACGCCTTGGATTTGGAGCAGGCTAGGATCGTACTGGAGTATGAGGTCGAATTGACTGACCGCCTCGGCTTGGTCGATGAAGACTGGAATGCCATCGAAGACGCCTGGAATCTGCCCTGGCAAGTCAACCGCTTGTCCCGCCGCGCGGGCGAAGCTGGGCAGTGACCAATCGCGCGGCGAAGCTGCGGGTACGGTAAACTGATGAGTCCAATCGCCTCCCGGTAAGCCGTCTTCGTCGCCGTCGAGTTGTTCGCCAGCGAGCGAAACGATCCCCTCGGCGTCGCCGGAAAGGGTCACGGTATAGTTGTCCGGCTGCAACCCGCCCAGAACCAGAAGATCCAGTCGCTGTGACGAAGCCTCCCATACCAATGAAGCGGGTATCAATCCTCGGGCCGCACCGATGAGCGTCAGGTCGGGCAGGTCGATCGGCAGCGACGTTTCGCCGTAGAGATTCAACAAGTCCGCATCGACTGGCTTGCTGAGCTCGATTTGGAGCGAATCGCCGAATCGGGCGATGCTTTGTACCACGAGCGGGGCGATGTTTGTCGCCACGTTTGCCGCAAATTCCGAGGTATTGCCGAGCGCGTCGGTCGCCGTTGCGGTCAATTGCGTGGCGATGGCAGGCACATCGATCGTGAACGCGCCGGCTGCATCGGCGATCGCTTGGCCGAGAAACCGTTTTGCGCCGCCGTTGTGTTGACCGGATTCCCACGCCGCAAAGACTTCGACCGTGCTACCCACGCCAGCTGTTCCCGTCACTCGCAATTGGCCTGCAGCGGGTGCAGGCCCGACCGATTGAATGACCGGAAAGTTGAGCAGGCCGTTGGGCCCGGTATCGACGTCGCCAGGGTCGTTCGTATCCACACCCGAGCCGCCGAGATCAATCTGCATGGCATAGTTATCGTAAACGGCATTCCGCGAGAGAGTGAGTCGCGTCGCATCGCCGAGAACACGAATGCCGGGTTGGTCGTTGTTGGCGACAGAGTTGTCTCGGATTTCGGCAACTACTCCATTGTCGGCAAAAATGCCGTAGCCGCCGTTTCCGCCTTCGGCGAGACCGTCGAGCCCGAGGCCGACCAGGTTATCGTGCAACTCGATCCCTGCACCGCCGTAAAGAAATATTCCCTTATCGCGATTTCCCGCAATTATGTTGGCCGAGATTTCAACGTTCGTGGCGTCGCGAATATCGAGTCCGTCGTCGAAGTTGCCGCGAGGGGTCATGCCGTCGCTGGCCACGCCGACAAAATTATTGACGATTCGAAGTTGATCGCCCCCAACCGTGTAGATGCCCTCGTTGCCGTTGTTGACGATGACATTGCCGTCGTCCTCGCCCTCGCCACCGATCAGTGTCTGGCTGGCGCCGGCGCTGACATAGATGCCAAAGTCGCCATTACCGGTTTCCGGACCGCCAAAGCCAGCAAGGTCTGCGCCGATGTAGTTGCCCTGCACGCGGTTGTTGGCGCCGCCTGCGATATACACGCCTTCATCGAATCCTTGAATCACCAGGCCACGAATCAGATTGTCGGATGATTCGAGTCGGAATCCATCATCGAGTCCGTAGCTGTAATCACCGTTTAGAACCACGTCGGGTCGGCCGTCGCCATTGATGTCGCCGTCGATTGAAATCCCCCCCGACGAGTCTCGGAGCGTCGGCAACGGATAGACCGGCGCGATGACGCTTCCAATCGGAAGATCGAAACGGATGTCGTCGGGTCCATAGGAATCATTGGCGGCCTCCAAGGCCGCGCGCAACGAACCGGGGCCGCTATCTTCGGTCGTCGTAACGACGCGCAGTGTGGGCGTCGTGGAAATTTCCACTGTAACCGTCTGCGATTGGATCGTCACGCCGCCGCGCATGTCGGAGGTCGTCAGCGTTACCTGGTACTCGCCGGGCGTGTCCCAACTGGCCGTCGCGAGTTCAGCATTGGCGATCCAGCGACCATCGCCCAAATCCCAGAAGAATGCCAGATCGTCGCCATCCGTATCGGTTCCGGTATGGGAGAGCGTGACCTCTTCGCCGACAACGACGTTGTTGCGATCGATCGTAAACTGACCGGTCGGAGGCAAATTGTCGGGGAAATCGCCGAACTCGATGACGACGTCGATCCAGAGCTGTCCGTCGTTTCCCTGAGCGATCGGCGTAATGTGCACACCGTCGTTGATGCCGCTGAGCGTCGTCCCAATGATCAGCGCGCTGTCGAGCCGATCGGCGGCGGCATGATCACCCGGCCGAACGTCGACGAGATACGATCGGGCCGCGTTGCCGCCCGGCGGCTGAGCCCAGGTGATGCTCACTCCCTGGCTGAGCGAAGCGTTGTCGCGGAAGTCCTGTCGATGCTCGATCCAAAGCGTGTTGTCGCTGCCGGAACCGTCGGGAACTCGCAGGCCATACTGATTACCCGGGAGCGTGACTTCCTGATCCAAGGCATGTAGACGGTACACGCCGCTAGTCGTTACGTCTACGATGTTTGTACCCACTTCCAACCAGCTCTTGCGCACTTTGTGAAAGGAAGTGAAATCTCCGCGCCCGCCGCTCGACCCCATGATATCGAAAGGGTTGCCGTATTCATTCGGTTCCCCGTCGCCGAGCGGATCACCGGAATCGGAATCCCAGCTACTGGCATGCGAAACGCCGATGCGATGTCCCAGTTCGTGCGCGGTCGTGCCGACATCGAAGCCACAGGGGCCGTTGAGCCAGATATCACCGCCGCTACCGTTGCTAAAGCCGCAATTGCCCCCGTAAATGTTGTCGTGTACCAAGACGACGGTCGAGTAATCCTCCGGTACATAACCGGCCGTTACCGAAGCGGCATAGGCGTCGTCACGCAACAGTCCGCGCCGCGGGTTGCCGTCCTCATCCACATATTCGCTCGAAGGAGAGGGAAGGCGCAGCGTCGGCGTGTAGGTCACATCGAGCATCGTCTGTTCGCCGTATGAATTGCGAACGTAGTAATCGCTGACCTGGGCCATCGTGTCCTGGGCGAACGGAAGTGAAGCCGGATCGCCCGGCTTGTCGGGAAAATCGACGCGGATGTAAAGAATTTCTTCCGAGCCCGGCCGGCGATGGCCGAAATTAAGACCGGAAACCGTGTCGCCGGCTTGCACTTCCAGGCTATATCCTCCGCGTGTATCGGCCAGGCGAAAATGGGCGACCGCGTGGCTCTCAAAGGCGGCGATGTAGATGTCGCGTCCATCTTGGCTCAAGGTCAGTTGGCGCGATTCGAGCAATTCGCGAACTGGCTGCTTGAGTCGATCGAGCCCTCCATCGATCAGCGCCTGTTCGAACGTCAGCCTGCCGGTCGCCGCGTCGCGCAGCAGGACCACGAGGGAATGGCTATCCGATCCAGCGACAAATACGCGGGAACCATCAGGCGCGACGCGCAGACTGACCGGCGTGCTGGCGTCCGCCATTTCATAACGATGGCGAATCTGTTCGATCATCGTTAGCCGACCAGTGTTCGCATCACGCTCGAAGGCGACAACCGTGCTGTCGCCGAGCCCTATCGCATAGGCATGCCTGCCGTCGGGCGGTATTTGAACATCGAACGCGTTTTCGAGACCATCGAATTCATTGCCCGCTCCATCGACACCTCCGTCGACATCCCGCGCGACCTGTACGAATGTTAAAGTGCCATCGGCCTCGTCACGTTGAAACACGCTAATTGCGTGATCAAGTGAACTGGCGACATACAAGAAATCTTCTTCGGGATCGAAGCTTAAGGATCGTGGCCGGTGGAGTCCGTCGATTGCGTTTCCCATGCGATCCGCACCGCCGTCGCTCAGCACTTCGACGAACGTCAACCGCCCGGTGTCGGAATCGCGGCCGAATGCAGCCAATTTGTCGTCGTGCATGCCGGCAACGTAAACGTGTCGTCCGTCTTGTGTCACTGTGATTGCCGAGGCGCCGCGCAACCCGTCGACCGTATTGCCCGCCGCGTCGCGTCGTCCGTCGCGCACGAGCTCGACAAACTCCAGGCCGCCCGTAACCTGATTTCGCTCGTAGACGGCTACGCCGGAAAAGCCATTGCTGGCGGCGTAAAGATGCTCGCCGTCGGGGCTGACTTCCAGCCACATCGGATCGTCGAGCCCCTGATGAACCACCGAGGCAAACTCCAACGAACCGGTCTGCGCGTCGCGGCGAAAGACGGCGATGCCGTCGTCTTCGAATCCGCCGACGTACAAGAAGGCGCCATCGGGGCTCAATGCGGTGGAATACGCGCCGCCGAGTCCGTCGACCATTTGGCCGCTTCCATCCACTTGGCCAGCAGAGATCGCATCTACGAATTCGACGGAATGTCCTGACCGCGGAAACGTCGCCAACTCGTCGATCGGAAGGACGCGACGCACGGAATAGCTCCCAGCCGGCGCGTCGGTGAACTCATAGTTTCCGGCTTCGTCGACGTCCGATGTACCCGGATCATCCACAATCGAAACGGCAGTCGGCTCGTTGACGTCGAGCGTGTTATCGTCGTCCAAGTCGAGGTAGACCTGCACGCCAGATGCACCGGACTCGCCGTAATCACGAAGGCCGTTGCCGTTGGCGTCATCCCAGACATTGCCGGAGACGACGGCCAGCAACTGCCGAGATTCCAGGGGCTCAAGTCGCGGGCGTCGGTTGACTAGGTTGTGGCGACTGGAAGGGCGCCCTGATTTGAAGGAAACATGAATCATCGGTCAACCGAATGCGCGTCGTTTGAGAGGATACGGGATACCGTAAGGCTCAGTCTGAGGAAATTGTAAATTGGGAGAATTTGCGCCGCAAACTCGTCAACACTAACTCTGATGGAGCCTAGCGATTGGATGCTTCGACCTCAGTGGAATTCGTTGTCTTTCCTTCCGAGTCGTTCAGTGACGAATTTGGAATTTTTTGCGAATGCGGCGCGAACTCGGGTTCGTCGCCGAGCAAACGCAACTGCACTGATTCCCAACGAACGCGTTTGTACCGCCCCACACGCAAACCAAGCCGGTTCGCCGGACCGTCCCACGGAGCGGAGAGCGATAGATCCTTGGGGTCGCCGCGCCATGAGATGAGCGGCATGTCGTCGAGGGTCGCCACAATCTCAGCGCTGTCCAGATCGATCAATTGTACGCGAAGATGAAGCTCGTACGCTTTTCCGGTTTCAAGCGTTCGTTCTACACGGGATTTGTTCTTCGACGAGTGCGCTGCCTGGCCAGCGAGCAGATGGAGCGCGTGGTACTTGCCAAGCACGCCGAGAATTAGCTCCGCCCGATTCGATCCTACCGGAATGTTGAACGCCATCGCGCCAGAGTCACGCGCTTCGACGACAATATTGCTAAGCAACTCATAACCTCCGCGCACCTCAACCGGCAGAGCCAGGCGGACGTCGGTTCCTTCGGCTGCCCACACGCCATTCTCATCTTTTCGCCAGCCAGGTTCGAGCGCATCGCGCTCGATGTCGACGAGTGAGAGCAGATCAATCCAGTCATCGTCGGGGGGGATGGCGTGCTTTGGTTCCTTATCAGTCGAAGTGGATGGCGGCGGAGGCGCGTTGAACTTAGGCGCGTCAATACTCAGCGCCAGCCGGAAACCGAAGTCGAAGTATCCATAACGCGGATCGGAAAAGTAACGCACCGCCGAACGGCTCGCTTCGGCCTTGTTTCGCCAACTGCCACCTCGGCGGACCAGCTTGGCTTTCGTGCGGGCGAACAGATCGGTCCGGCCGCCGACGACGTCGCCCGGATCTATCCCGCCGGGGCCAGGCGGATCGTCAATCGGGGAGTTTTTGTAATAGTCTATTCCATAGACGTCTTCACAGAACTCCCAGACGTTGCCGTGCATATCGT
>JAGQOS010000270.1 GCA_020427265.1 Planctomycetales bacterium | reverse complement strand
GTTGCGGCGACAGATGCCGCGAAGGATGAAGGCGATACGGGCACAGCGCCTTTCACGTTTACTGTCACGCGCGCGGGTGGCGCGGGCGGCGCGGTGAGCGTCGACTATGTCGTTTCCGGCAGCGGTGCGAATGCCGCCGACGCGGGCGACTTTGGCGGCTCCTTCCCCATGGGCACGGTCAACTTTGCCGACGGTGAAGCTTCGCAAGTCATCACGGTCAACGTGTCCGGCGATGTGGCCGTGGAAATGGACGAAGGCTTTACCGTTACCATTTCGAATCCCACCGGCGGCGCAACCCTGGGAACGACGACAGCCACTGGAACGATTCAAAACGATGACGACCCCGGCGAGCTTTCCATCGTTACGGCTGACAGCAGCAAGGCGGAAGGCGATTCCGGCACAACGGCGTTCACGTTTACCGTGAACCGTAGCAACGGAACGACCGGACCGGTATCGGTCAGCTATGCCGTGACCGGCAGCGGCGCGAGTCCGGCTAACGCGGCCGACTTTGTCGGCGGTACGCTCCCTTCCGGTACAGTCAACTTTGCCGATGGCGAAGCCTCGCAAACCATTACGGTGAATGTGCAAGGCGATGTGATTGCGGAATCGGATGAAGACTTCACCGTAACGATCAGCAGTCCGACCAACGGCGCGACGTTGGGAACCACGACGGCCATCGGCACGATCCAAAACGACGATGCGCCGGGCGTGTTGTCGATTACCTCGGCTGCAGCGTCCAAGGCCGAAGGCAATTCGGGCCCGACCGCCTTCACGTTCACCGTGAACCGCTCGGGCGGTTCATCGGGCCCTGTGAGCGCCGCCTATGCCGTCAGCGGCAGCGGCGCCAATCCGGCCAACGCGGCCGACTTCGTGGGCGGCACGTTCCCCTCGGGTACGGTCAATTTTGCCGACGGGCAAACCACCCAAACGATCACGATCAATGTCAGCGGCGACACGGCCATCGAACTCGACGAGGGCTTTACTGTCACGCTTTCCGCTCCGACCGGCGGCGCGACGATTGGTACACCGGCGGCCAACGGCGTGATCCAGAACGACGACAACCCGGGCACGCTATCCATTGCCGCGACCGACGCCATCAAAGACGAAGGCAACGCCGGTACGACCAACTACACGTTTACCGTTTCGCGCACTGGTGGCACGGCCGGCGCGGTGAGTGTTGCGTATGCCGTGACTGGCAGCGGCGGCAATCCGGCGGTCGCGGCCGATTTTGGCGGCGCTTTCCCGTCGGGTACGGTGAACTTCGCCGATGGCGACGCCACGCCTCAGACGATCACGATCCAAGTCAGCGGCGATACGGCTGTCGAACCGGACGAAAGCTTTACGGTCACACTTTCGGCTCCCACGGGCGGCGCGACATTGGGCACGGCCACGGCCAGCGGCACGATTCTCAACGACGATGTGGCCCCCGGCCAACTCTCGATCGTCGCGGCCAGCGCCGACAAGGCGGAAGGCAATGCCGGCACAACGGCGTTTACCTTCACCGTGAATCGTACGGGAGGCGCCGATGGCGTCGTGAGCGCGAGCTATGCCGTAACCGGCAGTGGCGGCAATCCGGCCAACGCGGCCGATTTCGGCGGCGCCTTGCCCTCGGGTGCCGTCAACTTCGGCGATGGTCAAACGACGCAAACCATCACGATTAACGTGAGCGGCGATACGGCCGTGGAGCTGGACGAAGGCTTTACCGTCACGCTTTCCGCCCCGACCGGCGGCGCGACCATCGGCACCGCTTCGGCCACTGGCACGATTCAAAACGACGATAGCGCGGGGCAGCTTTCGGTTGTGGCCACCGATGCGAACAAGCCCGAAGGCGATGCTGGCCCGACTGCGTTTACGTTTACTGTGAACCGAGCCAACGGCTCGTCGGGCGCGGTCAGTGTCGACTATGCGGTAACCGGCAGCGGCGGCAGCCCGGCCAACGCTGCCGACTTCGGCGGCGCGTTCCCTTCGGGAACGGTCAACTTTGCCGACGGACAGACCTCGCAAACCATCACGGTCAATGTGAGCGGCGACACAACGATTGAGCCGAACGAAGGCTTTACGGTCACGCTGTCGAACCCCACCGGCATGGCGACGATCGCCACGGCCACGGCCACCGGCACAATTCAGAACGACGATAGCGCCGGGCAGCTTTCCCTGGTGGCGACCGACGCCATGAAGCTCGAAGGCAACGCGGGCAACACGGCCTTCACATTTACCGTGAACCGAACGGGCGGATCGATTGGCGCGGTAAGCGCCAACTACGCCGTCACCGGCAGCGGCGGCAGCCAGGCCAACGGCGCCGACTTTGGCGGCGCGTTCCCTTCGGGAACGGTCAACTTTGCCGACGGCCAAACGTCGCAAACCATCACGGTCAACGTGAGCGGCGATACCGACGTGGAGCCGGATGAAGGCTTTACCGTGACGCTTTCGAATCCCACGGGCGGCGCCACGTTGGGAACGGCCACGGCCACGGGACTGATTCAGAACGACGACGCCGCGCCGGGCGCGCCGACTTACGATTTCTCGCAGGGCGCGTACGCGATTGCCGAAGGCGACAGCGGCACGACCAGCATCATGGTGACCGTGACCCGCGGAACCGAAACCGGCATTACGTCGAGTGTCGACGTCGTGCTCACCGGCGGCGGACCAGGTCAGGCCACGCCAACGGTCGATTTCGATCCGAACCCAACGCCGACCACGATCACGTTCAACACGGGCGAGACCAGCAAGAGTGTGACGATTAACATCGTAGGCGATCCGAATTTCGAGGCCGACGAAACGATCGCCCTGTCGCTGGCCAATTTTACCAACGGCGGCGCGCCGGGAACTTCGAATCCCACGGCCACGCTCACGATTCAAAACGACGACACGCGGCCGATCTACGACTTCTCGGCCGCCAATTACACGTTTACCGAAACCGATACGACTGACACCGTGCCCAACATCATGTTGCAGCGCAGCGGCAACACCGATGTGACCAGTTCGGTCGACGTGGTGCTTACGGCCGGTACGGCGCAGCCGGCCGACTTTGTGGCCGGTCCGCTGACCATTACCTTCGCGCCGGGCGAAACGACGAAGCAAGTGCCGGTCGAGGTTGTGGGCGATCTGCTCTTCGAGCCCGATGAAACGGTCAACCTGTCGTTGGCCAATTTCGACGAAGGCGGCCAGGCCGGCGCGGCCGCCACGGCCGTACTCACGATCCAAGACAACGAACCGGCGCCCGTGCCCACATACGATTTCAGCGCCGCGTCGTACACGGTCATGGAAGGCTCCGCGCCGCCACGGCGCGTGAACCTGGTGATGGTCGTCCGCAGCCAGAAGACCGACATCCAGTCGAGCGTCGATATCGTCCTCGCGCCGGGCGGCCCGAATGCCGCCACGCCCAACGACGACTATACCGACGAAGTCATCACGCTCACGTTCGCCCCCGGCGAAACGAGCAAGTCGGTCGACATCGAGATCCGCGGCGACGATCTGGTCGAGCCCGACGAAACGATCGACCTGTCGATGACGAACTTCACCGATGGCGGTGTGGCCGGCGCCCGGCCGACCACGATGCTGACACTCACGAACGACGATGTGTTCGTCGCCCCCGAGTACAACTTTACGGCCAGCGCCTTCTCAACACCTGAGGGCAATACGAATCCGAATACTGTCACGGTGGTCACGCTCGCACGCACCGGCAATACGACCATTCCCACGACGGTCGATGTCGTCCTGCAACCCGGCGTGACCAACCCGGCCACGGCGGGCGACGATTACGACGCCACACCGATCACCTTGCTGTTCGGCGTGGGCGTGGCCTCACTACCGGTGCCGATCACGCTCTTCGGCGATACGAATTTCGAACCCGATGAAACGATCCGTCTGTCGTTGGCCAACTTCTCCGATGGCGGCCAGGCGGGCGCGATTCGGCCGACCAGCCAACTCACGATTCAAAACGACGACGCCCAGCCCAATCGACCGCCGCGGCTGCAAAACGTTTCCGCCTCGGGCGTGATCCAGGAAGGCGGTACGGTCACGATTACCGGGCAGATCGTCGACCCCGATGCGGGCGACAGCTTCACGCTCGATATCGACTGGGGCGATGGCAACGTCGACATGCTCAGCTTGCCAGCCGGATCAACGAGCTTCGCGCAATCGCATACCTACAACGATGATCCCGATACGGGCGAGTCGTATCCCGTAACGCTCACGCTGCGCGACAGCGCGGGCAACGTCTTCTCGACGGCCTCCTTCGGCACTGACTTGGCGCTGCATCTGTCGATGGACAACGCCGATGTCGGCGCCGGCGCCGGAACCGATACGACGATTGGCGGCAATACGTTCGACGTGCGCGATTCGGCCACGACCGATCTGGCCCAGGACGGCACGGCCATCTCGGCCAACGACTCGGGCTCGGTAACCTCGGGCGCGGTAGGCCAGGTCGGCCAGGCGATCACGTTCTCGAGCAGCACGGGCGGCGACCGCCGCGTGGATCTGGGCAATGTCTTCGATCCGGGTACCGGCAGCTATACCGTGGCCCTGTGGGCGCGGCCCGACGACTTGAGCGGCATCGAGTTCCTGCTGAGCAAGGGCAACGCTTTCTCGGCCGACGATGGTTTTTCGATCTGGAAAGGTGACGGCACACTCCACCTGCGCGGCGACTTCGCGGGCAGCAACAACGGTTCGCAACGCGTGGGTATCGATCATGCGATTCCGGCGGCCGATCAATGGATGCACATTGTGCTGGTGATCGACAACGCCAACGGCGCGATCACCGGTTATTTCAATGGATTGAGTTCGGGTCCGAATGGCACGTCGAACAGTTGGTCGGTTCCCGCAAACATGAGCCAAACCTTCCCGCCGGGTAGCGATTTCACGTCGGGTGCGAATTTCGTGCTTGGCGTGCGCAGCGACCTGGCGGGCGAGTATCAAGGCGAGTTAGACGAAGTCTCGGTCTGGCGGCGCGCTCTGACACCCGACGAAGTCGCCTTCCTTTACAACCAGGGCTTGAGCGGCTCGGGATTCCAGGCGATCGACGTGATCGTGGAGAATATTCCGCCCGCCGTTGTCGACCGCATGGTGGCGACCAATCCCAGTACGACCATCTCGCTCAACGTGCTCGATGGCGCTACCGACGACGGTCCGGAAGACATGCTCGCCGCGCTGCCGGCCAATTTCGCCACGGCCAACGGCGCCCTGGTGTCGATCCTGGCCGACGGCACAACCATCTACAACCCGAACGGCGCGTTCGATGGTCTGGGCGCGAACGACACGACGACCGATACCTTCACGTTTACGATAAGCGATGGCGACGGCGGCGAAACCATCGGCACGGTCATCGTTACGATCACCGGGCAGAATGTGCCGCCTTCGGCTCGCAACGATTCGTATGCGATCATTGAAGACGACCTGCTCGTCGTACCGGCGCTCGGCATCTTCGAGAACGATCGTGATCCCGATTTCGACGGCGGCCCGGCCCGCGTGGGCCTATTCACCGGCGGCGATTTCGGCGAAGGGCTCGACCTGGATGGCGATATTCTCTACGCCGTCAACACCGGCGGCCCGGCGATCGGCGTGATTCGCGACGCCAACTTCACTGACGCCACGGCGCCTGGCGTGACCGTAACAGCGATCAACACGATCGGTAACTGGCTCAATCCGCTGGCCGATTATGGCGCTTCGCCCAACGACGACCGGCTCGAAATGGTGATGCAGTCGATTCGCTGGCAGCCGAATGCGACCGGCGACGGCAAGGTGCATGTCGACTTGGCTAACCTCGTGCCCGGCGAAGCCTACAAGCTGCAATTGCTCGTTGCGGAAGACGACTGCTGCGTGGCGCGCGGCTACGACGTGATCGTGGAAGGCGATCTGGTGGTCGACAACTTCGCCACGAACGTGAGCTTCCCGCAAACCGTGCAAGGCGCGGTCATCACTTACGAATTCGTCGCGACCGACGATACGGCCAACATCGAACTCGACGGCACGAACACGACATTCGGCGACAAGAACCCGATTCTCAACGGCTTCACGCTCGAACGGATTCCGACCGTACGGCTGCAACAAGTCGATACCTCGCAAACGCTTGGCCACGTGGTCGTCAATTCCAACGGTAGCTTTACCTACGACCCGACTGCTTCGGTGGAACTGCGATCGTTGCTGCCCGGCCAAACGGTCACCGATTCGTTCCGATATACGATCGTCGATGCCGAAGGCGAGACCGATACGGCGACCGTAACGATCACGCTACAGGGCCGTTCGGATCGGGGCATTCCGATCTACGATTTCACACAAGATCGCTACGACGAAGTCGAAGGCGATATGACTCGCGTTTCGAATACGGTGACCATCACGCGCCGCGGCCGGACCGACATCGCGTCGAGCGTCCGCGTAGCGCTCGATCCTGGCGCGCCGACGCCGGCCACGCCCGGCGTCGACTTCGATCAACAGTCCGTCCTCGTTTCGTTCCTGCCGGGCCAGACGAGCAAGACCGTCCCGATTACCGTTTTCGGCGAAACCCTGCAAGAAACCGACGAGGCGATCGCCCTCTCCTTCTCCGACTTCCTGACCGAGTTCGAGGCTGACTACTCGTCGACGATTCTCAACGATAGCCCGGTTTCGTACTGGTCGTTCGATGAGAGCAATACGGGCACCGGTCCGGTGTTCGATCTGGCCGGTACGAACAACGGCGTGTTTGTCGGCACGGCCTCGCGCACCGACGGCATTTTCGGCATCGGCGGCGGCCTGTTTAACGACCAGAACGCAGACGGCGTGAATGTCACGAACGGCAATGGCAGCTTCGCGTTCACAACCGGCGTTTCGATCGAAG
>JAGQOS010000026.1 GCA_020427265.1 Planctomycetales bacterium | reverse complement strand
CTGCACGAGTCGCGAGACGAGAGCTGCTATTGTTGGGGACCCGCCGAACGCCGGGTTCATGTAGCGTTCCGTAAACAGGGCGAAGGTTTCCTGCCAGCCGCTTTGGCTTCGATGGCCTGTAAGTATCTGCGTGAAGTTTGCATGAAGGCGTTCAACGCCTTTTGGCAGTCGCACATTCCCGAACTGCGCGCGACAGCCGGTTATCCGGTCGATGCGCGGCGGTTTCGCGCCGAGATCGCCGACCTGCAACGTGAATTGCAGATTAGCAATCGCATCCTCTGGCGCAATCGATAGAATGGGGAAGCATTTTGACGAGGACCGACCATGTTCATTTACATCGTGCGACACGCCTGGGCCGGAGAATTCGGCGACCCGCGTTGGCCTAACGATAACCTGCGCCCGCTGACCGAAGACGGCAAGGCGCGATTTCAAGCCGTGGCCAAGCATTTGTCGGCCGCCGGTCTCGCACCGGCGGCAATTGCTACAAGTCCGCTCGTGCGCACTCGGCAGACGGCCGAGATTCTGGCCGCCGCCGTTGCCCCATCGCCGGTCATTGAAGAGGTAGACGCCCTCGCGCCAGGTTCCAACTTGGAGGAGTTAATCGCGTGGTCGAATCGGCAGGAAGGCGACGTGGCTTGGGTGGGGCATGCGCCGGATGTCGGTTTTCTGGCGGCCTCGCTGATGGGCGACGGCTCCGCCAATTTGCGTTTCGCCAAGGGGGCCTGCGCGGCGATCCGCTTTCATGGGCAAGCGGCTCTGAAGCATGGCGAGTTGTACTGGCACGCAACAGCGAAATTGCTCGGTTACTGAGTTTGCGTGAGTTTCCGCTGGGAATCACCGCGGCGCGGCCAGTTCCCAGGAGCTGCCCCCTAGGCTTTTGACGGAATCTCGCTAGAATCGCAGATGAACGAATTTGTCCGGCATTTTAGCCACATTTTATTCAAGCCTGCGCGTACGTGGTCTGCGGCGGACAGTGCGAGGCCGGGAAAACCGGGATTCCGTTGGTCGCCTCAATCGCCAGGGTTCGTGCAACCATTCATAGTTTGGAAAGGATTTTGGAACGATGCTGACTGTTGGCCAGAAATTTCCCGAGTACAAGTGTTCCGCCTGTGTTGGCTCCGACAAGGGAAGCCTGACCGAAATCACCAATGCAACGGTTGCGAACAAGTGGGCCGTTTACTTCTTTTATCCGAAAGATTTTACGTTCGTTTGCCCAACGGAAATCGCCGAGTTCAATCGTCGGCTGGCCGACTTCAAGGAGCGCGATTGTGAAGTCATCGGCGGCAGCACGGATAACGAATTCTCGCATTTGGCTTGGTGCCAGTCGCACGACGATCTGAAGGATCTGCAGTATCCGCTGATCGGCGCTCAAAAGCTGGCCTGCGATCTGGGAATTCTCGATCCCGATGCCAACGTATGTTTGCGCGCCACGTTCATTGTCGATCCCAATGGCGTTATTCAATGGGCCGCGGCTAACAGCTTGTCGGTGGGCCGGAGCATTCCCGAAGTGTTGCGGGTGCTCGACGCAATTCAGTCCGATGAACTGTGCCCCTGCAATTGGAAGAAGGGCGACGAACACCTGAAGGTGTGATCGCCCGAGGTTTGAGACCATGCAACACGTCGACGCGCTGCGCGCAACGCTTCCCGAGAGTACGAAGGACTTGCGGCTCAATCTCTCCTCGGTTCTCGGTGGCGAGGTTTTGTCGGCGGAGCAAACCTGGTCGGTCGCTCTGACGGCCGCCTATTTTCTCCGTTCCGTTGCTTTGCGCGACGCCGTGTTGGCCGACGCGCGAGAGAAAATTGGCGAAGGTGGCGTCGCCGATGCGCAGGCGGCGGCCGCCATCATGGCGATGAACACGGTGCTGTATCGTTCGCGGCACATGATCGGTAAGGAAAGCTATCATCATCGTCGCGTTGGGCTGCGTATGAATCGCATGGCGGCGCCGGCCACGTCGAAGGCGCAGTTCGAACTGTGCTCGTTGGCCTGCGCGGCGCTGGCGGGGTGTGAAGCTTGCTTGAAATCGCATGAAGAGAGTGTGCTCAAGGCGGGGCTGAGCGAAGAGCATGTGCACGAAGCACTGCGTATTGCCGCCGTCTTGAACGGCGTTGCGACGGCGGCGGATTTGCGAGAAACGGCCTAGTCGGCGCCGTATCGACCGGGTTCGCTCGATCGCCTGCGGCATGTCGGCCGATCGCCGCCGCGAACCTGTTTTTTCGTTTCGATTTAAACATAATTTCGGAAAGGTATACCAACTATGTCACGAACGGGCGTCATTACATTCAAGGGCAATCCACTGACCTTGGCCGGCAACGAAGTGAAAGCGGGCGACGCGGCTCCGGATTTCACGTTGCATTATTTTCAGGACGGCATGCAAACGCTCACGCTGGCCGATGTGAAGGGAAAGCCCACGATCCTCAGCGTCGTTCCTTCGCTCGATACCCCGGTTTGTGCGACGCAGACCAAAAAGTTCAACGAGTCGCTCGGCGAGTTAGGCGACCGTATCAACGCGGTGACCGTGAGCCTCGACCTGCCGTTCGCCATGAACCGCTTCTGCGGAGCCGAGAGCATTACGAACATTCGTCCGGCGAGCGACTACCAGGACCGAAATTTCGGCCAGAATTTCGGCACGCTGATCGAAGAGTTGAAGATCCTGACCCGGGCGATTTTTGTGCTCGATGCCGACGGCAACGTGAAGCATGCCGAGTATGTTCCGGAAGTGACCGAGGAGCCGAACTACGATGCCGCGCTGGCGGCATTGAAGGGTTTGCTCTAGAAAGAGCGATGGCCGGAAGGCCGTCGATCGCGTTTCTACCATCCGACGCCCTGGCTGTGAAAGCGGCCAGGGCGTCTTTTTGCGTCCGCGCCGGCTGGCGCCTATGATGGATGTGTTCCGATTCCATGTCTGGGAATGGCACTCGCCCGATGCGCGCCTCGCTTTTGTGTTTCTGGTTGACTCTCTATGCCGCGTCGAGCAGTGCGGGTGAATTGTCGTCGGAAGAGTCGGTGCTCATGATCGCGGGCGACGTTTATGAAAAGCACGACGTAAGCGCAGTAGCGCGCGTGGGCGACTGGATCGTCGTGGCGTCGGACGAAGGTGGCCGCGTGCAGATCCTGCGTCTCGTCGCGAATCAATTGCGCGTCGTGCGCGATGTCCGTTTGGCTGAAGACGAGCCTGAGGCCGACTTCGAAGCGATTGCCGCCGATGGCGATATGGTCTATGTGCTGGGATCGCACTCGCGCGTGCGCAAAAAGGTGAAAGGCGATCGTTCGGCGCGAGAAAATCGCGAACGCCTGTTAGACATCGACCGGCAGCCGACGCGCGAAGTGCTGTTTCGGTTTCAACTCGCGCCCGACGGCCAGGTGTCCCGAGTAGAACGCACGAGTCTAATGCCGATTCTGGAGAAGTACCCGCTACTCGAACGATTCACGTCGATCCCCGGCAAAGAGAATGGCGTCGACCTAGAAGGCCTGGCGACGCGCGACGGCTGGCTCTACGCCGGGTTTCGCGGACCCGTGTTGCGTGGGAATCTCGTGCCGGTGCTTAAGTTTCGTTTCGCTTCGCCCGTGCGCGAAAGCCAGCTTCTTCTGGTCGATTTGGCCGGCAGCGGAATTCGCGCCATGGCCGAGGTCGAGGGCGGATTCCTGATTCTGGCGGGGCCGGTCGGCGATGGCCTGGGCGAGTACACGATTCACTTCTGGGACGGCCGCGATGCCCTGGATGCGGCGCCCGACGCCGATGGCCGGCGATCGATGTTCAAACCGTTGGCGAGAATTTCGGCGCCCTTAGACGCCAAGCCCGAAGGTCTGACCGTGCTGCGCGAGCATGCCGACCGATACGAGTTGCTCGACGTCTTCGACGGCGTCGCCAACGGCCATCCCACGCGATTTTCGATTGGGAAGAAATCGCCGTAAGTTGGCGTTGGCGGCGGAGTCGTGCGTTTTACGACGTGCATATGTCGCCCCGAAAATTGTTCAACTTGCGCCAATCGCCAAACCGAGAATATCTTTAGCAACTTGATTTTTCCTAGCTCCGGTCCTAGGATACGGGCATGAAAGACACCTCCTTCGCGCATGCTTTTCTCGACTGCGCCTGTACCGGCCCGGCGTAGGCCGGATTCCGCGCGACCACGCAATTGGCCATCGAGCCGAACAGTTCGCGGTCGCATGCATTGCTTGCTTGTTCGCAAATCAATCTTCGCGTGCGCTCATCCGCTGCTTCGCATGCGCATCACAGGGGGAAAATTCCGTCATGGCTTCCGATTTCCGTCTCAAAGAGCAACTGCCGCAACTGACTTCGCGCATTGTCGCCACGTACGACGAAGTGGGCACGATCAACCATTTGGGACACTGTCCGTTGCCCAGTTACGACGTCATTATCTCCGCCATCGAGGACTTGAAAGAGATCATCTATCCCGGGTATCGACGTCGGGAAGGTTTGCATCGCGGCAATGTCGCCTATCATGTCGGCGATCTGGTGGATCGCTTGCACGACAAGCTAACGACACAGATTGGCCGCGCGCTCCGCCACGAGGCGGGTGTGACGCACGAAGTAACCTGCGACGAAGACTACGAAGCGTTGGGCCAGGCCAAGGCCATTCTGTTTCTCGAACAATTGCCCGACCTGCGCAATCGCCTGGCCAAGGATGTCGAAGCGGCCTACGATGGTGACCCGGCCTGCAAGTGCATCGACGAAGTCATCTTTTGCTACCCCGGCCTCGAGGCGATCACTGTGTATCGGCTCGCGCATGAATTGTACCGTCTTGAAATCCCGTTCATTCCCCGCATGATGACCGAATGGGCGCACAGTCGCACGGGGATCGATATTCATCCCGGCGCGACGATTGGCGAATACTTTTTCATCGATCATGGCACAGGTGTCGTGATCGGCGAGACCTGCGACATCGGCAACCACGTGAAGTTGTATCAAGGTGTCACCCTTGGCGCGCTCAGTTTCCCGACCGACGGCGAAGGGAATCTTGTGCGCGGTGCGAAACGCCATCCGACGCTCGAAGATCACGTCGTGGCCTATGCCAATGCCACCATTCTGGGAGGACGCACGGTGATCGGGCGCGAAGCGGTTATTGGATCGAGCGTATGGATTACACGCAGCGTCGATCCCGGCACGACGGTCGTTTTGGAAAAGCCGCGGTTACGGATGAAGTCGGAGGCCGACGAATTGCGGCCGGAAGCCAATTATCATATTTGACGTCCATCGAAGCAAATCTAGCGACCGGGCCCAGTCGAATTCGTTCTACCGCGTCGATTGCGCGTCGAGATCTTCTTCAAGCCGCGCCACGAGCTGTTGGAATGCCGCTTGCTCCGGACCTTCGATCTCGGCAAGTTCGCGGTGGCAGGCCAGCACGTGGCGCACCAGTTCGAGCTTGTCGTCGTCGAATCCGGGCAGCGCAACCGGCTCGCCCGCGGCTTCCGGGGCCGTATCGACATATTGGAAGAGCGGGTCCAGACGCATAGCGCCAAGCAAATGCTTGCGTCGTTGCGGATTGGCGATCAGCGCAAACGAACCTGCGTTGTCGGCATGGGCGCACTTATGCAATTCGACGAGACATCCGGCGAACGTGCTGTCAAGGTATTCGCAGCGAGATAGGTCGACCACGATCGTGTGCCGGTCGGTTTCCAGATACGCAGCGAGAAATTCCTTGATCACCCAACTCTCGCGCATCGTCGCCCGGCCGTGTACGTTGATCAGGAGACCGTCGTCAGTGCGCACGGCCTTGAGTACATCCGACCTGGCTGGAGGCATCGAAATCTCCCTTCGGCAAGCGAAACGATCGAGTGCGTCACGGTAACTGATTATCGCAATTCGGGCCGCGACATCCAAGGCATTTTTCCAGAACCGTCGCCGCAGCGTGGAAATCGCACCGGCGATCGGGCGGCTATGCGGCGTTGCGTCGCGCGAGCAGCTCGCTGGCGTCGACGACCGAATCGCCGGCCAAACGTTGAAAGTGCGCTTGGAAAGTTCGAAACACAGGGCCCGCCGCATCGCGCTCCTGCAACATGCGACCCAGTGTGGCCGCCCGAGCCGGCGAGAGCGCCGCGGCCGTAAGCAGCGACGTGGTGTTGTGCCCCAAAACCAGGTCGCGCGAACTCAATTGAGAGAAGAGTGTTTCCACTGGCACGGCTTGGGTCAGTAGTTCGACCTGTTGCGCCGCGAGCGCGGAGTATTTTCCAGCAGCCTCGCGCGGATGCGGCTTGATCGCCACGCGGAAACCCTGTGCGGCCAAGTCGCGCGCCACTTCGCCAAAGAGCGCGACTTCCGCCTGGGCATTGGTTTCGCCAATCTCCGACCAGGGCTGCGGCAAGATGACGGCTAACGGTTCGTCGCCTGGCTGATGCAGCTTGCACGACAGCGGATGACTGGCTGCCGCCGCCCGGTACGCGGTCGCGATCTTTGCGTCGACGACGAGCTGGCCAGCGTCATTTGGGTGGAACAGCAAGCGATGGCTGTGGGGATAACGACTTGAAATGAGTCCATGGGCGCGATCGTACAGACGACGCAGCATGAGTTCGAATTCGCGAATTACTGTTCCCGTGCGCGAAACAACGCGATCGCCTCGCCGCACCTGGCCGGCGACCGCGGCCGGCAAATAGCTGCTCAGGCCCTCATCGAGAACAACCAAATCCACGCTTCGTTCTTGGAGCAGCCGTCGTGGCAAATGGAGCAGTGTAAAAATGTCGGGCAAACGGGGCGAGGCGATCCGCAATGTGTGTTCGGCCGAGACGCCCGATCGATCTTCGCTCAACAGCAACGCCAGAGCGCGGGCCGCCAATTTCGCACATTGCCACACGGTAGGAGCAAAACGCGAGGGGAGCCGACTGTGAACCGGCAGTAAGAGTACGTTCGCCTCGGCGGCGCATAGGGGGAAGTCCTTCTCCGAGAGCAACATGCCGTTCGCTGGATGCGACATCAACAACACCACGCCGCCGCCCGAATCGCCGCGCTCGCGTCGAGCAGCGACAAACGCGTCGACACCCAAAGCATGCCAGTGTGTCGCCGCCGTAGCGATGAACGACAGTTCGCCCTGCGCGGCATGTTTGCGGATTTGCGCGATGGCAGTGGGGAATGTCAATGGCATGGGATCAAGCGACACGCGTGAGTTCGTGTGTAAAGGTCATCGTCGACGGTGAGTCGACCAGATTATTTAACAATTCGGCATAGCGCCGCGTGAGCAGGTCTCGCGAGAAGGCCGCCCAGTAGCGGCGTTCACTTTCGGCAACCCAACGATGGGCGCGCGGCTGGTCGTGCGCGATGATGCTCAGGCCTTCGAGCATCTCGTGGGGCCGGTCGACCGCAAACAGCCAGCCGCCAGCGTCGTGCTGCACGAGTTCGGGAATCCCATCGACGCTGGTCGCCACAATCGGAGTTCCCAGCGCCATTGCTTCGAGTACGACGCGGGGCATCGCTTCGGCACGCGTGGGAAGCACGAGTGCGTCGGCCGCGTAGAGGCAAGCGAGCGCCGAATCGCTTGCACCATGAAAACAGAGCCGGCGTTCCAGGCCAGCTTGCCGAGCCATGCTGCGCAATTCTTTGCCGAAGCCACGGCTATCAGCGCCGACCAAATGGAGTTCGAGATGCGGAATCCGCGCCACGAGACGCGGCAACTGCGACACGAGCAGGTCTTGTCCTTTGCGATGTTGCAGGCTCGCCACGCACACGGCCACAAACCGATCGGCGGCAAAACCGAGCGATTGGCGAATCGCCGTGCGATTGCTGGCCCGGAGCGCCAACACCTCGGGTTCTTCGCAACAATTGGGCACGTAAAAGGCGGGAACCTCGCGCAAAGCGCTCTCTTGCAGCCAGGCATCGCGACAGCGATTCGATACGAAAATCAGCGCGTCGTAGCCGGTCATCGATTGCACCGCTCGGCGGTAGCTTTCCTCGCCGCGGTGGGTGTAATGGCCCGGCGATTCGCGCACGATCAGTACGGCCGGCGTTTTGTGCGGGCGGTCCAGCGAGAGGAACTCGTCGTGGCTGCCGAGGCTGTTGACTACGATCAGCGACGGCGCCGCGGGAATCGACACTTCACGCGGCTTCTGACCAATCTTTTCGCGCAGCCGATCGTGCACACCATGCAACAGCTTGGCGATGCGCGGCTCGCGCAGCAACGGGCGAATCAAGCGGCGCGAGCGACTGATCGCCTCGCGCTGCACACTCGAAAAGCGGCCTCCGAGTGATTCGACTTGGGCGCGATGCGTCGAGTGACCAGCGACTTCGGCCGGCAGTTCGACCGCATGCCCCGCGACCACGTGCACATCGCGACCGGTGGCCAGAATGCCGCCCAGCGCATCCCACGCGCTTTTACCAGCACCCTGATAGCCGCCCAGCCAGCGTGTAACGTAAACAATCATGCAGCCCGCCTCTCATCGCTTGGTTCGGTTTGCGAGGCGAGGGCCAGTTGGATCAGGTTTTCGGCCGCCCGCTCCGGCTGCATCTCGTCGAGTATGGCCGGTCGTTGAAAGCCGGCGCCAAGCCAGTTCGGCTCGCGCCGCCAGGTGCGAACCATGGCGTCGGCCAACGCCTCGGAGTCGCCGATGGGAACGAGTTTTCCGCTGCGACCATCCTCGACCAATTCGTCGATGCTTGCGCCGTTCGAGCCAATCACCGGCACGTTGAACAACAGGCTTTCGATCGCCGTGTTGGGAAGATTGTCGACCAGCGACGGTAGTACCGACGCCATGGCGCGCGACAACACGGCATAGAGCTGCGGCTTTTTCAGCGCCCCCAGCCAGATTACTTGTCTCGCCCGCTCACCCCAAAGTTGCCGATAGCGATCGATGAGCGAAGGAGAACTCGTACGTCCCGCCATCACAACGCACAGCCCCGGCGCCGATTGCCAGGCGATTGGCAGCGCTTTCGCCAGCACATCGGTGCCCTTGCGGCGCATCAGCGTGCCGAAGTGAAGCAGATAGCGCGGGGGCAGGTCCGGCGGCAAGTCTTTCGACGGCTTCACTTCAATACACGCCGGTGGCCGCAAAACATGCACGTGTTTGCCGTGTTGTTGTTCGAAGTAGTCGGCGATGAACTGGCTCGGCGCGTAGGCCAGGTCGACGAAGTCGATACACTCCCGTTCGGCCTGGCACAGGCGTTCGTAGGCGAGTCGCGTTTCATCCGTTATCTTGCGATCAGTATTCAGCCACAAATCGCGCGCGGAACTCATGCGCATTAGATGCGGCGCAGGCGGGTCGATGCGCAGGGCGCTACCAGCCAGCCCACAGTTCGTGCTTTGCACCAAGTCGAACGGCCGCAGCCGATGGCGGCGTGCGAACGCGTGCGCTAGCGCACGGGCGCCGTAACGCCAGTTGTCGAGTTGCGTGAAGCGAAATCGTTTGATGTACATTCCCAGGTAGCGGTAGAAACGCTTAGGTAGGATCCGACCGCCGCGCAGGCTTTGGACCCGAACGCCGTGATGATCGCGCGTGTGTGGAAATCCGTCAGTGAGCGTGAAGATTTCCACTTCGTGCCCCGCCGAGTGCAGCGTTTGGCTCATTCGATTCAGGTAGTTTCCCAGGCCGCCCGCATTGGGCAATCCCGTAATGAATTCGTTCGTAATGAACGCGATTCGCAATGGTCGCATGAAACAGGCTCCGTCTTGTCGGTCGATAATCGGGCGATATTGACCGTTCCGATCTCGAACTAAAGGCGTGTGAGTTGTTGATAATTGTCGTCGTGTGGTTCGGGAAGTCCTTGTAATTTCAAGCGGCTTGTCGGGCAGCCGGTGGCGCGCCGGCCGTTTCGATCGACGGTGCCGCAGATCGATGGAACACGAATTGATCCAGAATTTGCGTGGCGCGACGGTCCCAGGCATAGGGCCGCACATCCTTGCGCGCCTGGTGGGCGAAGCGATTGGCGACTTCCGGTGTGTCAATCAGCCGGCGAATCGCCCGTGCAAGTGCGGCGCCGTCGTGCGGGGGAATCAACAGGCTGTTGGACTTATGGCGCAAATGTCGGCGCAACGCCGGCAAATCGGTCGCTACGATCGGTCGTTCCGCCGCCATGTATTCGAACATCTTCATTGGCGACATCTGTTCGGCTGTTTTGCAGTCCGGCGAATAGGGCATCAGCAACACATCGCTCGCCGTCAAATACGCCGGCACCAGCCGGTTCGCAACGAAGCCGGTGAACGTTACGTTGGGCAGGTGCGCCGACTCGGCGCGCCGTGCGGCGACGTCTTTCTCCCACCCGCCGACAAAAAGAAAACGAACCTGCGGCAGGGCGGCGGCCGACTCCAAGATTTCTTCGATCCCACGGTGCTCGTAGAGATGCCCGCAATACGTGGCGAGCACTTCATTACGCGGAAGCCCTAGATTTTTGCGCAGGCTGTCGCGCGACGGTAGCGAGGTGAACGCGCGCAAGTCGACCGCATCGGGCCACACGCAGATTTTCGAGTCTGGAACGCCAGCGTCTTGCAGTTGCTCGCGAACTACGTCGGAAATGGTAACAACTCCGAGAAGTTTCGCATCGCGCCGGATGTTCTCCAATGCGAGCATCTTGCGTTCGTCGGTCGTGCTGTGCATTTCCAGAATGCAAGGCATGCCGTCCGAGATGCAACGCTCGGCCGCCTGCGGCGCTCGAGTAAACACCAGGTCGAATTTTCCACGCCTTGCGTATTCGGCTGCGCGATCGTAGAAACCGGTGGGCGATACGCATTCCACGATCGGACCATGCGGATGATTGCGCGCGTAAACATGTGCTACGCGAACACGGCGCGATAGGCCGTAATACCGCCGGTAGTCGAACCGTGGCCGGAACAGCCGCGACCAGTGCGCCTGAGTGAGAATACGAAAATTAGGAACGATGCGGCTAAACGCTTCGGCCATCTTCATCATTTGCACCGTATGCGCCCACGGCGAGGGGATATTCCCATTGGAAATGAAAAGCATCCTCATGCGGCTTTCCTCAAGCGTGTCTCATGAAATATCTGGGTCATGTTGCGCTGGTCGGGCATGAAGCGATCGACCCAAAGCAAGGCGGTGTTGCGCTCGATGCGGGTGGGGATCAGGTGCCGGCTCAGCAGGAGTCCGCAATAGCCAAGCTCGCACGCGATTCGTTCCGTAACGTGGTCGAAATGCTGCCGCTTGCCGAAGGGAATGGAAAGCAAGTGGCTATGGTTAATGTCAGGAATCGCGGCCAAGGCTGCGTGTGTGCGTTCGATCTGTTGGCGTTGCTCGTCGGGCGACAAGGTCGTTAGTGCGTAGTGGTCGTGTGTGTGGTTGCCGTAGGAAACCAGCGGGTGGCGGAGGAAATCGTCGGCGGATTGTAGATAATACGTATCGCTTTTCAGCCGGATGGCATGCTGGTCGAAGAATGCGTCGAGCTCGGCTTCGACGAGACGGCTATTGTTCGGTGCTTCTTTCGTGTCGCGATAAAATCGCTCATCCGGCATCGCTTGTGTGTGGCTGGCCTGGGCCTGGAAATCCGCCGTCAGGCCATGATTGATGAGGTAACGCACTTTGTCGCGCCACAAGGCTTTCCCTTCGAGCGTGCAGCCGTTGACATAGATCGTGAACGGAATGTCGAGCGATTCGAGCACCGGAAACGCCTCGTCGAGCACGCAGCGATACGCATCATCGAACGTCACGGCCGCCAGCCCGCGGCCGCGGCGCGAAGCGGCCAGCTCATCGACCGAAACAAAACGGAAGTGGCGCTTCAGCAACGCCATCTGCTCACCCAGAATATCGGGCGCCACATTGTGCAGGCCATCGGCAATCTCTCTGGGCGGGTTGCTGAACGTGGCATGATAAAGCGCCACCGGGGCGGCTTTGCCTGCCAGCAATCGCCACCGGTCGACCGTGTGTTGAATCGCCTTGCGCCATCTCATGCCGCGGTCTCCTTTTTCGAGAGCCAGCGACGCACGAGGTTTGTGCAGGGCGATTTCATGCTGTCTTGCGCGGCATCGAGGTTGCTCGTCGTGGCGGCTTCGGCCGCGCGCAAGACATCGATGCGATACTCGTAGCCGAGCCTTTCGGCCAATGGCGCGACCTGCGTTTCGAATTCTTGCGCTTCCCGTGTCGTCCATGTAGAAACCGGCGGGGCGCCGCGCCGGGCGTTGGGTTTTTTTTGCACCAGGGCGTCGAATCGGGCGCGCGAAATCTTGGGCTCGAAGCCGAGGAAGCGCGCCAAATCGCCGTAGGCCGCGTGGTCGAGCTCTTCGATCTTGGCGATGCGGCCTGCGCCGCCGAGTTGCTCGAACTGTGCCAGAACCGCCTCATTCAGAGTGCGCCAGTACCAGGCGAGTTTGCCGACCTGCGTCATCTTGTTCCAAGCCGTGAACTCGTCACCTTGCGGGGCAATCCGGCCTAGGAAGTGATGAAACTTGTAACCCGGCTGATATCCCAGTGGAAGCGACGCGTCGCCGCGCAGGTAGGGTTCGGCGTACCAGCCCTTGCGGACATAGGACGAGACGACCTTGTCGGGCCGTCGTACGAGCAGCGCAAATCGGGCGTCGAATCGTGCGTGCAGTTCCCGGAGCGAGAGCGACAGGTAGCCGCTGCTCTCGAGCGAGTAGGCGTGGGTTTCGAGGTCGGCGCGGATCGCCGCCTCCTCAGTCGCCACAAATCCGGCGTCATCGACAGGCAGACCGTACCATTTGCAGTAGCGATGAAAGGCCTCGCTCAGGTCGTGCCGTTGATGGGTTGCGGCCACATGCGTTTCCTGTGCGGCGACTTCCGCCAGGAAGGTCGTTCCGCAGCGTCCTGTGCCGACGGCAAAGCCGACGCGTCCGGAGAATTCTTGTGTCATCGCGCCCTCCCTGCCGGCGTGGCGGCGCCTGTCGCCAAGCTCGTTTGCGCAGTTGTCGGCGCCGGCATGGTGTGGGCTTCATCAAAGCGTCGCGCCCGCGCGGCGAGCGAGTCGAGCCCGGGGAGAACGTCTTGCGGCGTGGTATAGCCTTCGAGCCAACGCCGCGCCCAGAGCTCGGCCATCAGCATGGCCCAGGTGACAATCGGTTTTTCGCTGCGCGCCAATTCGCCGACACCGCGCGGGTCGAAGATGCCTCGCCCGACCAGCACGCCGTCGCGGATCTGCCGCACGGCCCATTCACCGAGACCGGCGCGCAGCCACTCGTTCATGGGGCTGCTAAATCCTTTTTTGCGTCCCGTGAGCACCGAGGCCGGCAGCCATCGCGCGGCGGTTCGTTTGAGGATGGCCTTGCGTTCTTGTCCGTAGATCACACGATTGTCGATACGGAACGCCAACTCGACGAGTTCGACGTCTAGCAGCGGCACACGCACTTCCACGCCGCAGGCCATGCTGGCCCGATCGACTTTCGTCATCATTTCGTCGGCGAGATACGTTTGTACGTCGACCAGTTGCGCCGCCGTGCAGGGTGGCACATCATCTCTGTAGAACCGGTTCATCCGCCACAGGTAGTCGCCGTCGGTCAGCTTGGCGAAAGCCGGTGTCAGCAGCGTTTGTTGTTTGCTCCAGGTCAATTTGCCTTGGTCGAGGAAGTACGCTTCCATGGGGTTGGGCCGAGGCGCAGCGAGCGAACGCAGCCACGAGGAAACACGATGTAACCCCGCGGTTTTTCCGCCGCGGACAAAGGCATCGAAAGCATCGTAGCGCTTGTAGCCGGCGAAGATCTCGTCGCCGCCGTCGCCGCCCAGCACGACTTTACAACCATTGCGCCGAGCAAGCTGCGAAATGAAGTACAGAGGAAACGCCCCGCCGAGCGCAAACGGTTCGTCGTACGCTTCGACGAG
Organism: Planctomycetales bacterium; assembly: GCA_020427265.1. Classification (GTDB taxonomy): domain Bacteria; phylum Planctomycetota; class Planctomycetia; order Pirellulales; family JAGQOS01; genus JAGQOS01. The sequence continues at coordinate 7,968 of JAGQOS010000026.1, read as the reverse complement.
ATGCCAGATCAGCCCGAGGGCCGACCGCATATCGAGAACTTGCTCGAAATGGTGCGTGTCAAAATGGTCGACAACACGACGCGCAAAGGGCCGTTCGTCCTTATGCGACTCGTGGAATCCGATCGTAAAGGTCGAGAGTCGTTCGTGCGACTCGTGAACGGCCAGCGCGGTTAGCAGGCTCGAATCGATGCCGCCGCTCAAAAACAGTCCCAGTGGCACGTCGCTGGCCATCTGAAGCGGAACGGCCTCTTCGATCCTTTCGCGCAGTTGCCGCTCGGCCTCGTCGGCATTCGTGATCTCGGGACGATACTCCACCTGCCAGTACTGTTCCACCCGCAGGCGGTCCTGCTCGTAGATCGCGCGATGGCCGGCGGGCAGTTTGAGCATGCCGGAAAAGATCGAACGATCGAGCGGCGCCACGCCATAGGCCAGGTAATCGCGCAGCGCATGAGGATTGATTTGTTTGCGAAAATGCGGGTCGGTTAGGATCGCTCGTGGCTGAGAAGCGAACGTGAACGCGGTTTCCGTGTTCGCGTAGTAGAGCGGCTTCACGCCCAGATGATCGCGCACCAGCAGTAGGCGGCGCTGGCGGCCGTCCCAAATGGCGAAGGCAAAAATGCCCCGCAAGTGCGTAACGCAGTCGTCGCCCCATTGTTCGTATGCGTGCAAGATGGTTTCCGAGTCGCTCTGCGACCGGAAACAATGCCCGGCTTGTTCCAGCTCACGGCGCAGCTCGCGGAAGTTGTAGATTTCTCCGTTGAAGGTCAGCCAAATCGTGGCGTCTTCATTTGGCATCGGTTGCGCGGCGGCTTCGGTCAGGTCGATAATCGCCAGGCGGCGATGCCCGAGCGCCACGCGGCCGTCGGCAAGCACCTCGATGCCTTGGCCATCGGGTCCACGATTGGCGAGTGTCGAGAGCATCCGCGCGAACACGTCGCAATCGACGGTCGTTTGTTTGGCGAGTTGACCCAGTATTCCACACATGACGCTTTAATCGGTTTAATTTGCTTTGCAGACGGCGGCCTGACAGCCGTGCCAAACGCGCCGGCGAACGACCGGACCGAAGACCTGGCCGGCCCAACGATTCCAAGCGGCAAGCCGCCGCTGCGGCAGGAACAGATGATCCACAACGCGGAGCCCTTGTGCCTGCAGATACGTTTTGAATTCCCCGGCGCTCCACTCGCGCACATGCGCCGGGTTGCCGCTGTCGAGACAATTTTTGCCGCGCAGGATTTCCCGCTCCGGTGTCGAGATCACGGCGAAACCGCGGTCACTCAAGTGCCGGCGGATGAACTCGACCGAATTGTCGGGGTCGAGCAAGTGTTCGATCACGTCGGCGAAAACAATCAGGTCGAACCGGCGGCCGAGGTCTTCTTCGCAGCTTTCGAGATCGATTTCGAGAAACTTGGCGTTGGGCACCTGGCGCTGGGCGAGTTCGCGAATCGAGGGTTGATCGATGAGCGTGATGTCGTCGCAGATGGGAGCGATCAGGTCGCGAATCTTCGTGCCCGGACCGCAGCCCACGTCTAAGACGCTGGCGAGTTGATGCCGCTCGATGAGTTGTCGGCAGTGCGTGTAGACATCGTATTGAAACTGGCTCGCCAGCTCGATGCGCCGCGCGTTCCAATAGTCGGGCGAGTCATCCGAGTCGCGCGTTATTTGAACCATGTTCGGACGGTAGTCGGAGCGAATGGCGAAGTGTTTCGGGCGCGTGGCCACTTGGGGATTCATAGCGGTGTGCTCCAGAGATCGAGTTTCTCATCGAGAAGCGTTTCGAGGCGCTGCCGATCGTCGCTTAGCGCTTCGGCAACGAGGCGATAGTCGGCAGCCGTGATCCGCGGATACCCGGCGCGCCGGTTGGCGTGGCGGAGTCGCCGACCCAGCGAGGTTCGGCCCATCCAGCCACCGGTCATCCAGGCGACCGAACGGCTGCGCGGCGTCCATCCCGAGTTCTTGGGTTCGTACGAGGGTTGAAAGCTGGCATCGATGCCAAGTCGGGAGCAGATGCGTTGCATCAACTCGGCTGGGTTTTTTGTCCAGCGTTCGAATATAAAAAACTCGACACGCTCCCTCGGGAAGAGCGCCAGCCAGCGAGACAGATGAACGCTGTAGCGATTCTTGTAAATCCAGCACAACGCCGAATTCTGTTCGTTGCGCTTGCCGGCGAGTTCCAGCTCGATGGCTTCGCGGAATGTACGCGCGGTTTCCTTGCCGTTGCGCACGGCCTTCCAGTATTGCGAATAGGCTCGTTCGACTGGGTTGCGTAGTGTGATCAGAATCTGGGCTGCCGGCAGATGCTTCGCTACGCGGGCCGGCGCATCGTCGTGCGGGTCCCAGCGATGGCGGCCTTGAGCATCTTGAGTAATGCCGTGAAAGAAGTAGGGCGGCGATACGTCGCCGATCGCGCGCTCGCCTTGCCAATCGCAGAACAGACGCCGATAGGCGTCGAGCCCCTGTCGGTACTCGCTTTCGCGATGAAAGAATTGCAATTCTTGCCGGCCGGCAAAGAAATGCACGTCGGGATGCTGTTTCAAGAAGCCATGCAGTGTGGTTGTGCCGCTGCGCGAGGCGCCCACGATCAGAAAGTTGGGCAGCGGAACAACGCCGACGCCTGCGCTAGGTTTTGCCGTGGTGAGTTGTGTCATGGCCGGCACATCCTTGTTAGGCCAAGGCAATCGTTCGTAGGATAACTAACTTGGTTACTTCCAGTGACTCAGGTCACGGTCGATTTGTCGCGCCAGAACTTCCATGTCGGCGGCGTAAATCGTGCACAATTGTTCTCTCACAGCGTCGCCCATGCCGCGGTCGTATTCCGATTCGTTCCAGGGGCGGCCCTGCAGCAAATTGCGAACGCGTTCGCGTAACTTGGGGTGATAGCTCGCCACGTTGCGCGGCCGGTCGATCGACGCAGGCACAAAATCCGCATCGATATCGAGAAACTCGAACACCTGGCGGCAAAACGCGCGCGGATCGGCCTTCAGGTCGTCGTAGAGTAATACTTGGACCTGAGAACGCGGGAAAAGCTTGAGCAACTCACTCAGATGGTAGCCGTAGAATCCGTAGGCGATCCAGGCGTTGAATAGGTCGACCTTGTTTGTCAGCACATCGGCAAACGCATAGGTGCATTGCCCTTTGCGGCGCAAATGCCAATAGTGAGAATAGGCGCGCTCGATCGGATTTCGCAGGGTCAACAAAATCTTGGCCTGCGGATTGAAGTCGTATAGCCGCTGACGCGACCAGGAAAAGCAAGCATAAGACGGCGTGGTATCGGCCACGACCGGTTCGCCGCGATAAGAAGAAAACCGCTCGCTGTAGGCCTGCCAGCCTTCGTGATAGTGAATCGTCAGAAAGTGGATGGCGTCTTGTCGCGGCGTGCAAACTTCCGGGTGTTCGCGCAGGCAATGGTACAACCAGGTCGACGCCGTCTTGGGAAAGCCGGCGTGAAAGAAGTTGGGCGTTCCAGGCGGGATTGTCCGGGTAACCGGCGCGGCGCGTTGTGATTCAAGGCTAGCGATCATCGCAGCGTTTATCCGGCCTTCTTCCAGGCGTGTTTGATATCGGAAGTTCCCTGCGGATCTTCCACATTCCAACTATGCGGCAGCACGATCGGGCCGTGCTTCGTCGCCTTCGAAATGTGACCCGTACCAAAGACATCGTGATCGGCCACGGTGAATTCAACGGCCCGCTCCACGCTGTCGGCCTGTTCATTGTGCGCGGCGCACTTCAGATCGAGTTGGTAGTTGCCTGGCGCCAGGGGCAAGGCTGGAATGTGGCAGCGCACGATGGCTTCGGGGCCGAGTTCTTCGATGCTTGTGCCTTGATGCTTGGAGACGCAACTGAAAATGCGCGTGCCGTGCTCGTCGGTGCAGGTAAACGACATGTTGACATTGCGCAACGGCTGCGCGTCTTGCGTGCGGAATCGCATCTCGACAGTCGCCGATTGCAGTGGCAGCAGCGTGGCTTGTTCGTCGCGAGCATCGGACGGAAAGATGCGAACGTCGGTAAACCGCATGCTGCCATTGCCGCGCCGATCCTGCCGGTCGGCTAGTGGCACGGCGTGCTCTTCGCCCGCCTCGTCGACGATCACCGCGAATTGTGCGCGGTACTTTTCGATGGCGTCGTCGGTATCGCCTAGAAACATGACCTGGCCTCGTTCGAGCATCAGGCACCGGTCGCAGAGCGATTGAATCGCCATCATGTTGTGGCTAACAAACAGTACTGTGCGGCCCTGCATCGCCTCGTCACGCATTTTTTGTAAGCACTTGCGTCGAAAGCCCGTATCGCCAACGGCCAGCACCTCGTCGACGATCAAGATTTCCGGATCGAGATGCGCCGCCACCGAGAAGCCCAGTCGAACGCGCATTCCCGACGAGTAGCGTTTGACGGGCGTGTCGATGAATTGCTCGACATTCGAGAACGCGACGATTTCGTCGAATTTGCTCTGAATCTCGCGGCGCGACATGCCCAGGATCGAACCGTTGAGGAAGACATTCTCGCGTCCGCTCAGTTCGGGGTGAAATCCGGTGCCGACTTCGAGCAGGCTGCCAATGCGGCCGCGAAATCGGAGCCGCCCCGTGGTTGGTCGCGTGATGCGGCTAATGATCTTGAGCAGGGTCGACTTGCCCGCGCCGTTGCGCCCGACCACGCCCACGGCTTCGCCGCGCTGGACTTCAAAATTGATGTCCCGCAGCGCCCAAAAGTCTTCGGAGCCGGCTGGCCGCAAACCCTTCTTCACACGGCGCAACGGCGCCGCAATGATCTGCATCAATTCCTCGGAAAGGCGGCGATACGAGGCCTCGCCTTCTCCTTCGTTTTCGCTGATGCGATAACGCTTCGAAACGTTTTCAACCAAAATGGCCGCGGACATGGGGCAAGTTGTCTTGGAAGGGGGACGGAAAGAACTAAATGACGTCGGCGAAAGTGTCTTCGACCCGCCGATAGTAAAACAACGAAGCGGCCAGGGCGGTCGTCACCATGGCCGTGGCGATGCCAAAATTCATCCAGGGCAGGGGCGTTCCCAACGTCGCGGCGCGGAAAAATGCGATAATGCCGTTGAGCGGGTTCACGGCCATCAGCCACTTGGTTGTGCGCGAGGGCTTGGCCGGCGCTGCTGCCGTCTCTGCATTTTCGGTCTCTGGCGATGCGGTTGCTTTTCCATTGGCGTCGGCTGCGGCGACCGTCTCCGCGCCCTTGGCCGCGGTCGTAAGCTGCGTCACGTCCATGAAGATCGCCGGGGTGGCGAACATCCACAATTGCACGAGAAACGGAATGACATATCGGAAGTCGCGGTACGAAACGTTCAACGCCGCGAGAAATAATCCACCTGCGAGCGCTGCCGCCACGAGCACCGCTACAGCGACGGGGGCAAGGAGAATTTGCGCGCTGGGAACGATTCCGTACCAGGCCATCAACAGGCCCAGCACGCCGATCGCCACCAGGAAATCGATGATCGGCGGCCCCATGGCCGCGAAGGGAACGATCAATCGCGGAAAATAGATTTTCGTAATCAGGTTGACCGAGCCGACCACGCTATTGCCCGAGCGCGACAGGCCGGTTGAGTACAGGGTCCACGGAAGGAAACCGGAGTAGAAAAACACCGGACCGGGCATGCCTCCGGTCGAAAACTTGGCGAATTTGCCGACAAAGAACGTGAACACAATCATCATGAGCGTCGGTTGAATGACCGCCCAGGCCGCGCCCAGAATCGTTTGCTTATAACGCACCTGCACGTCGCGCCAGGCGAGTTCATACATCAGTTCGCGGAAACGCCAAACGCGATCGAGCTCCAATCGCGGCCAGCTGCCGCTGGCTTCGACCACCGTTTCTTCCGACGGTGTCCACTCTTGCAGCGGCAACGGCGAGTCGATGCGCACTCGCCTGTCGCCGATCGTTTGAACGGCGCTGGCGCGCACGTCGGCTGCATTGGCGGGTGGCGTGGTCGATCGATCGTGACGGGGCGCGCCCGTTTGTTCGTTATTCAACTTGGCGGTTTCTTTTAAAGTCAAGCCAGCATTCAATTAACGTCTCTTGCTTCGCGCGTGCACAACACCGCTCGAACGTGAACTGGAATCAATCCAGTAAGTACTTGCCGTCCGCGCAAACAAGGCCTTGAGATAGTCGTTTACGCCGTATGCGTCAAGAGAAGTCGCCGCGCGCCAGCATGGCATGCATGGCGTTGCTAGCAGTGGTAGCTTACCAAATTGCCGGCAAAACGACGCTCGGCTAGGCGGCCTCGCGATCGCGCTTGCCAAGCAGCGAATGCGCGTACTGGCGCCAATCGTTGGCGGGGCCGCCAAATTGTTGGGCGAGGCCTTCGAGCTGGTCAAGATACTGCCGGTACAACTCGACTTCGAGAGGACCGGGCAGCGGACAGCCGAGCCCCTTGAAAATGTTGCGGTCTTTCGTTTGCTGAAAGTGTCGCAGATCGTCGTCGATTTCCAGGAAGTTGCAGACACGCGTCAGCAGTTCGCCGGGAGCATGCGCGATTTCTTCAAAAAAGCCAACGAACACGCGGTTCTCGCCAAATGCCTGTGACCAACGTCGATAGGTCTCGAGATAGTCGGTCCGCTTCGTCGAAGAATCCGAAGCGATGAACGCGCGCAATTCCGCCGCTGGTACTCGTTCGATTTGTCTTCCGGTATTGCGTACGACGGTCAGCATGGCATGCGACCAGAGTCGTTCGACAGGATTGCGCAGAAAGAAAATCACACGCGTCTCGGGCATCAACTCGCGAACGCGGGCAACCTGTTGATCGTCGAGCGCCGAATACGAGGGCGCAATTTCACCAACGGCTCGATACCCGCGGCCGGCTTCAAATAGCGAGGCGTACCACCGGTCGTCGATTCGCGGATGGAAGAAATAGCGCAAGTCCCACAGCGACTGCCGCCAGGACATATCCGCCAAGACTTCACGGCGTAGCAAACGGCGAAATTTCTTGCGACGCACCGCGGCGGCTTTGCCGCTGAAATATTGCATCGACTTGTATTTGGGCAGCCAAACATCGGGATGCCGACGCAGGTTGTCGAACAGCCACGTGGTGCCGGCCTTGGGCGCGCCGATGCAGAGGAAGTTGGGAAACATACTGGCGAACTCGCGGAGAATGGCTCGGAAACCGCCATTCCATAGTGCGAATCGAACGCCTAGTCAAGAGGTTGCCGGCCCTTGATGCATGCTTGCCAGCGTTATCGGCTAGGCATCTGGCCCCAGGCGCCGCGCCGATCCGATTCGTGCGCTACTAGTGGAACGATGTGCGCCTTGCGTTGAAGATGGAGCGAGGCCGCGACCTCGGCGTGTTCGGCCGGCGCGCGATCTCGGTGTTTTCGACGACACGCTCGTCGACGTGGAGACATGGCCACGCAGCAGGATCTCGACGATCAATGCCCAGACCAAGCAGAAGGCGACGCCCAAGAAGATATGAATCAGTTCAACTGGCATGGCGGGTCCCGATACGTGCTAAGGTTGGAACCTCCCTACGGCAATTTGGGCATTCCATGCCTGGATAGCACCATCGACCCTTTGAGGATTCGGGCTCGAATCTTTTACCCGCCGCCAGTTCGATCGGCAGGTGTGCTGCTTGTCGCAGGATCGGCAGATCTTCGCGCGGCGCGCCGAATTTCGAGGATCGGCGCGGTTGTACGGCTCATGCAGCCCGGCGAGTGCGAATATCCCGTGTTTTCGCGCGCCGGTTTACGGCAGCGGCACGCTGCCATCGAGATAACGCCACCCTTTGATGTACCCGATCAGGTCGGCCATTTCTTGCGGGGGGATCGACCGCTCGATCGCTTCGGGCATGAGCGATTTATCGCTGACGCGGAGCTGTTCAATTTCCTCGCGGAGCAACGTGACCGACTTGCCCTCGGGCTGCCGCAGGGTAATCGACGTGCCCGACTCGCTCGCCACGACGCCGGTTTGCACCTGACCATCGGCGCCGACGGCAATGTAGCTGATGTAGGCCGCATCGATCGCGCG
>JAGQOS010000269.1 GCA_020427265.1 Planctomycetales bacterium | reverse complement strand
CGGCCGCCGATGACTTGGCTGATGCCGATGAAGATGGTCCGGCCATATTGATCGACGTGTTGGATAACGACACCGATCCCGATGTCGACAGTTTCCCGCCGGACGACGTGTTGTCGATCGATTCGGTCGGCACACCGTCCAATGGCGGCCTGGCGTCAATTCAGGGCGGAATGATCTCGTACGATCCCAACGGAGCGTTTGAAAGCCTGCCGGCAGGAATTTCGGCGACCGATACGTTTACCTATACGATCTCCGACGGCAACGGCGGCACGGATACGGCTACGGTCACCGTGACGATTACCGGTCAGAACGATGACCCCTCGGCCGTCGACGACCAGGCGCTGACGCCGCTAAACACGGCCGTCGAGATCCCCGTGCTCGATAACGACTCGGATATCGACGATGGCGACGCCTTCACGATTACGGGCGTCACACAAGGCGCGAACGGGTCGGTGGTCAATAACACGACGAGTGTCACGTACACGCCCAATGGCGACTTCGAAGGCACGGATACCTTTACCTATACGATTACCGACGGCAGCGGCGGCAGCGATACCGCCACGGTCACGCTGACGGTAGGCGGACAGAATCTGAATCCCACAGCGACCGACAACCGCTACAACACCGACGAAGCGACCGATGTTTCGGGCAATGTCGTTACGGACGATACGGGCGATGGCCAGGACAGCGATCCTAACCCGGCCGACGTGCTCGTCGTGAGCGAAGTGAATGGCGACGCCGGCGACGTGGGAACGCTAATCACGCTTCCTTCCGGTGCTTCGTTGCAGGTGGACGCCAACGGTGGATTCACCTACAACCCGTCGACTTCGAGCCAGTTCAACGCGTTGGCCCAAGACGAGTTGGCGACCGACACGTTCACCTATTCGATTTCCGACGGCAACGGCGGCAGTGATACCGCCACGGTCACGCTATTTCTGTCGGGCCTGAACGACGCCCCAACTGCAACCGACAACTTGTACTCGGGCAATGTGGCGGCAAGCATCGTCGGCAACATCATTACCGACGACGCCGGCAGCGGCGCAGACAGCGATCCCGATGTCGATGGCAATGCGCCCGACGATGTGCTGTCGGTCAGCGAAGTGAATGGCGACACGGGCAATGTCGGCACGGTGATAACGCTGGCTTCCGGCGCCACGGTTGCCGTTGGCTCCGACGGCGCGATGGCGGTCGATACGAGCACGGCCAATGTAAACCCCGGTTCGACGGTAACCGATACGTTCACCTACACGGTCGACGACGGCAACGGCGGCAGCGACTCGGCGACCGTAACGATTCGGATCTCCGGAGGCGCGGCGAATCAGCCCCCGGTGGCCGTCGACAACGATTTCTCGATCAACGAGGACAGTCCTCTGCTCGTCTTCCCCGGCGGCGTATTAGGCAACGACTCAGACCCCGACGGCGACACTTTTTCCGTGAGCGCGGTCAATGGCGATTCGGGCGCGGTGGGCACGTCGATTTCGCTTCCTTCCGGTGCGTTGTTGACGCTCAACGCCGACGGAACCTTTACCTACAACCCCAATGGCCAGTTCGAATCGCTGCCGGTCGACGGCTCGGCCACCGATTCGTTTACCTATTCAATCGAAGATGAACACGGCCTCGGTTCGATTGCCCCGGCGACGGTAACGATTACGGTAAACGGCCGCAACGACAGCCCAGTCGCCACGGACAACGAATATTCGGGGTCGGTCGACGCGGCGATCATCGGCAATATCATTTCCGACGATACGGGCGCGGGCGCCGACAGCGATATCGACGCCGGCGACGTGCTGAGCGTTCTCGATATCAACGGCGACATCGCCAACGTAGGAACCACCGTGACTCTCGCCTCGGGCGCGACGCTGGTCGTGGGGGCCGATGGCGGCATGTCGATCGATACCACAACGGCGACAATCGGCGTGGGTGAATTGCAGACCGATACGTTCACGTACACAATTTCCGACGGCAACGGCGGCACGGACACGGCGACCGTGTCGATTTCGATCGCCGGGCCGGGAAATACCGACCCGATTGCAGAAGACGACGGCTTCCGAACCAACGAAGACACGGCCCTGAATGGCGACGTGCTGGTCGACAACGGCAACGGCGCCGACTCCGACGCCGATGGCGATACGCTCTCGGTTTCCGAGGTCAATGGCGTTGCCGGCGATGTCGGCCAAACAATCACGCTCCCCTCGGGTGCGCAACTCACGCTCAACGACAACGGCGCTTTCACGTACGACCCGACCACGTCGGCTCAATTCAATGCGTTGGCCGTTGGCGAATTGGATACGGACACGTTCACCTATTCAATCAGCGACGGCAACGGCGGCGCCGACGTGGCGACCGTGTCGATCGTGATCGATGGCGTGAACGACGCTCCCACGGCCGTCGACGACGGCAGCGGCGCGGCGCCGCTCGAGACGAATGAAGAGACCGACCTGGTAATTCCGGTACTCGATAACGACAGCGACCCCGATGGCGACGGGCTATCGGTTACCGCTACGACCGACGGTCAGAACGGCACGGTCGGCCACGATGGAACCGACGTGACTTATTCGCCGGCCGTCGACTTTACCGGCACCGATACATTCACGTACACGATCAGCGACGGCAACGGCGGCACCGACACGGCCACGGTCACCGTGTTCGTGAACAACGTGAACGACCCGCCGAATCTTGCTCCGATCGACGATCAAACGGCCACGATCGATCAGGAGCTTGTCGTAACGGTAACGGCAACCGATCCCGACCTGTTCGACACGCTCGACTACCGTTTGGACGAGGACAATTCGCCCGCCGGCGCGACGATCACCAAATTGAACAACAACACGGCCGAGATCCGTTGGACTCCGACGGCGGCCGATCTGCCAGGCCCGGTCAGCTTCCGCGTGCTCGTGACTGACAGTGGCAATCCGACGGAAGCCGATGCGGAATCGTTCGAAGTAACGCTCGAAGGGGGCAACGCGCCGCCGGAAATCGACTTGAACGGCACGGCCGACGGCTTCGATTCGACCGGCGAATTCCTGTGGGATGTCGACCCCGACAATACCGGCTCAGTGCCGATCGTTACCACCGACCTGAGCGTGACGGCCGGTTCGGAGCCGACCATTCAATCGGCGACAGCAACCATTACGAATTTAGCCGATGGCACCGACGAAGTTCTCTCGGCGCTCGCCCTGGGTACTTCGCTCACATCGGCCTACGACTCAAACACCGGCGTGCTCACGATCACCGGTCCGGGCACGGCCGCCGAATTCCGCACGGTGTTGCGGCGGTTGCGTTATGAAAACAACGCCCTGCTCCCCACGCCGGGCGAACGCACGGTGGAAGTCGTTCTCGACGATGGCGTGAACACCAGCAACACGGCCGTCGCGCGCGTCGACGTCGTCACGCTCGTGGTCGACTTGAACGGCACCGGCGCCGGCTTGAACAAGGCCGAAGGCAAGTTCTTGTTCGGGCAAGGCACGGTCCCCATTACGGCGGAAGATCTGGCCGATGCGAACAAGATCGCCGTGCGTCAAGCCACGGCCGGCGATGTCACGTCGGCCGAAGTGCGCATTCTCAATCCCCTGAATGGAACCGACGAAGTCCTGGCGGTCGATACGGCCAATTCAAACATTACGGCCAACTACGACACGGCGACCAACACGCTGACGCTCACTGGAACGGACACGCTCACAAAATATCGCGACGTGCTCCGCACGCTGACCTACAACAACCAGGCGGGCAATCCCGACGGCGGCGAAACTCGCCAGATCGAGTTCACGATCAACGCCGGCGCGGTTAGCAGCAACCAACCGCTGTGGCTAATCGATGTCGAAGAGCTTGTGCTCGATCTCAACGGCCTCGGCGCTGCCGGAATCGATTCCGAAACGGCGTTCGTCATCGAAGGCCCGCCGGTAATGCTCATGCCCAGCGAACTGATTGTGCTGCATCCCAACGGCACAACCCTGCAAGGGGCGCGCGTGGCGTTGGACGATCCCTCGCCGTTTGTTGATGAAATCCTGACGTTCGATACCACGGGCACGAACATCCAAGGCTCGTACGATCCGGTGACCGGCGAGTTGCTCTTTGTCGGCGAGGACACAACGGCCAACTACGAACAGGTCCTGCGTTCGGTGCGATACGAAGACCAGACCTCAACAGTCGATCCAACACTCGTCGCCCCAGATACCTTGTTCGCGCCGGGTCAAACGATGACCGTGCCGCTCGTGGCCAATAATCTGGCCGGTACGTTGGGCATCGACATTTCTTTCACCTACGATCCTACGCTCTTCGACGTGGCCGAAGCCGACATCCGACCCGGTACAGCGACGGCCGGCTGGACGGTTGAAATCAACAACAGCGCGGCGGGTGTGTTCGATCTCGTCATCTTCGACACACTCGCCATCGGCACGCGGCGTTTCAGCGCCACGGTCACCGGCGACGGCGTCAACGATTCGCCGGTCGCATTCGCCGACATCCTCGGCGCGGGAACGGGCTCGATTCTCGAAGTCGACTTCCATGCCAAGCCGGGGGTCAACGGCGTCTCGCCGCTCGAAATCACCAATCTGCGATTTAACGAGGGCGCGATCCTTCCCGAGATTACGAATGGCCTCCTGTTTGTCGAAACACCACCGCCACCTGCCCCGCTCCAAAGCGGCGGCGCGGTTGCGGCCGACAATTGGCTTCTTGGCTTAAGCGCCGACGAAGCCGCGCCGAGCGAGATCATCGTAGCCGCCAGTGGACCAGCGACCGCGACTGGTTCAGCGCAGCAAGACGAGCCGCTATCGACTTCCAGCGATGCCGCGACCGACGATGCCCTGGCCTCGCTCTCCTCGAGCGGCGACTCCGACGACTCGCTCGATGATCTGCTCGACGAAATCGCCGGCGACGTGCTCAGCGGTTACGACGAAGCGTAAACTGCAAGGCTGATTATTCGGCTGCATACGCGGAATATAGCTTCGCCACGCCGGCTTGTTGCGCATTGCCCTCGTGCAAAACGATACGGTAGCGGAACGCGATCTCGTCGCCCTGGGCCAACGTGTAGTCGCCGCTCCCCTTGGGCTTCCCTTCGAAATACGAAATGCCGAACGGATTGGCGGCCACCAGGCCATAGCTGCGCGCATGCCACGTGGTTGGATGCCGCAAGTTCTGCGGATGGTCGAAAATCGCAATGCCCACCGGTTTGCCGGCGATCGTTCCCCAGTAGTCGACCCAAGCGGCGCGTTGGCCCCACATCGCTCCGTCTTGAACACCCTGGCTGTTGACCGACTTGCCGTTGGCCGTGGTCACGCCCCGCTTGGGATCGTTGTCCAGGCGTAAGTTGGGATGGGTTCGCAGAGCCATCATTCCTTCCTTCGTGTCGCCGAACTTCACTTCGCCATTCGAAGCGTGGACGACCACCTGCAGATCGATCGCCCGCGCGCCGGGCAGTGTCAGAAATGCAATCGTTGTTGTATCGGTCGCGACAAGCTTTCCGTCGGGCGCCAGCCAGCGATTATCGGTCGTGATCGAAGGCCGCGATGCATCTTCGTCGACCTTCACGAGACGCACATGCTCGATCCGGCCCTTCTCGCTCCAAAAGTCGACACCATTCACGGCGCCGTGGGCGAACCAAATCGACTTGTGATGCGGGTGATCGTGCGCTTCGCCGGCGCGGTCGGCCTCGATGGGATAACTGCGGGTCATGGGTGTCTGGCCCGGTCCCAGCACCGGGTACAAGATCGGCTTGGCAAAGCCGCGAAAGCGATATTCGGTGAAGAGTTGACCGTCGACTTCCACGCGGACACGATCATCGCCTGCCTGCAATGTCCAGGCCGCGGGCTCCTTGCCGCGGGCCGCGCCGCTCAGACATGTTGCCGCCAAACCAAGTGCGACGGCGAGCGAGCGAATATAGGATGGCATGTTCTTCATCGTAAGCTTCTCCCCAGGCTGAACCAACGCTCGATCGCCGCGCCGCAGCGCGCGAAGAAAAACCGGACGGCCCGACCGCAGTCGAACCGCCCGGTGTCGATTTTCAACGGAATTACTTGCCAGAACTAGGTCGCCGCCGACAGATCGGGCACGACGTATGGCTTGCGATATTCCCGCGTGACCAGCGGCTTCGCTTCGTCATTATTCGTGATTGTCTCGGCCTTCGTATCGAATTCGAGCCAAGGCCCAAGCGTGAGAACGCTGCCGTCAATGTCGACTTCGTTGGCGTCGAGATGCTTGGCCATCCGCTCGAAGGAATCGGCCCATTGGGCGTTGCCCTTGCAATCAGCTTCGATATCGCGAGCCGACGCCTTCTTGCCGACCTGATGCGAAATGTTGCCCGTATGGCACAGGGCGCTCGAGATATGACCTTCGAGAATTTCTGCATTCAAGTCCTCGCGTTTGCGCGACCGGACCGCCTTGAGGAAGTTACCGAAATGGTCGCCGCCGCCGCTCCACTTCTTGATCTCCTTGCCGTCGGCATCGTAGGCGATCGCGCTGGTATACGAAGGCACCACCACGTAGCCGTTCTCACATTGCACGACCACGCCGATCTTGGAGCCGCGGAACTCCACATCCTTGCCCAGACCGCGTGTTTCGAAGATGAGCGGCGCCGTTTTGTAATCGTGGTACACGATCTGTGTGTTCGGCGTGTTGCCGGCGTCGTCGTAACCCAAGCGCCCGCCAATGCTCATCACGCGCGGCGAAATCTCGCCCTCGCCCAGGAACCAGCGGGCGATGTCCATCTGGTGGATGCCCTGGTTGCCCATGTCGCCGTTGCCGGTGTTCCAGTCCCAGTGCCAATCGTAGTGGAGCTGCGGCCGGTACAGATCAACCTTGGCCGCGGGACCGCACCA